>JBLHLE010000380.1:0-6858 GCA_047620805.1 Pirellulaceae bacterium | reverse complement strand
CGCGGAATCGCTTAGGGATTGCCAGACGCTGCTTCTCATCGAGCGTTCGAGCAAATGTCCCAGTCAGAAGCATGTAGCACCACTTTTCACCATTCATCCCCACGACGACCCAAGCATACCCATTTCGATCCATCTGTCAACATCATTACTCCCCGTCCTCCCCACTGGGGAAAACAGCGGGTCAGAAATAGGCATTCGCTACCCACTGTGGCTTGGAGAACAGACGGTTTATGCTACGGTCATGTCGAAAAAAATGGACCGTATTTACCTCGATAATGCTGCTACAAGTTGGCCGAAACCGAATTCCGTATACGACGCGGTCGATCGTTGGATGCGCGAATTGGGAGCGCCAGCCGGTCGCAGCAGCTACGGTGAAGCGGAGGAAGTAGAGCGTTTGGTTGGACAGTCGCGGAATCGGACGGCGCAGCTGATCGGTTGCACCGATAGTCGAAGAATCATTTTTACGCAGAACGGCACGGATTCACTCAATCTCGCACTTCATGGAGCGCTGCGGCCGGGTGATCATGTGATCACCACTGTTGCCGAACACAACTCCGTGCTGCGACCGCTACGGCAATGGGAAAAGAGCGGGCTGTGCGAGGTCACTCGACTTCCCGTCGACGGGAGCGGCATCGTAAATCCGGACGACGTGTCGGCTGCAATACGTCCCAACACTGCGATTATCGCGATCGTGCACGTCTCGAATGTCACCGGCGCGATCCAGCCGATTCGAGAAATTGGCGAGTTAGCCAAACGCCGGGAGATTCGTTACTTGGTCGACGCTGCTCAGTCGCTCGGGCAATTGCCTGTGGACGTCAATGAAATCCAGGCCAGCTTGCTGGCCGCACCGGCGCACAAAGGATTACTGGCTCCGTTGGGACTCGGTATTCTGTACGTTGCCGAAGGAGTGGAGTCGCATTTGATGCCGACTAGGCAGGGTGGGACGGGGACGGAAAGCGAATCGGATATTCAACCGACGGAATTACCCGCCCGGTACGAGTCGGGAAATCACAACGTGCCAGCGATAATCGGCTTGAACGAAGGCGTTAAATTCCTCCAGCAGCAGGGAATTGAAGCCATTCGCGATCATCATCGACAACTGACTGATCGTTTGATCGCCGGGCTTCTCGACATCCCAGGAATTACTGTTTACGGGCCAGCCGATGGAAATCAAAGAGCGGGTGTGGTCAGCATCAACTGCTCGGATTATGATCCTCGTGAACTGGCTTCGCTGTTGGATTCGGCGTTCGGCGTGCAGGTTCGCGCAGGTTTGCATTGCGCACCGTTGATGCACAAGCAGCTTGGAACGGCCAGCTCCGGCGGTACCGTTCGCTTTAGCGTCGGTAACTTCAATACCCTTGATCAGATCGAGTGCACAGTCGAGGCCGTAAAAGAGATCGCCTGTGCCGACTGAATTTAATACGACGAGCAACAAACGAATCAAGAGTGACGGATAACATGACAAAGAAAAACAAATCGTCGGACATAGAACCTTCTGAAAAAGAACCTTCTGAAAAAGAACCGTGGTACAAAGCCGGCCTGAAGTTTAAGTGCTCTCAATGCGGCGATTGCTGCACGGGAGCGCCCGGATACGTCTGGGTCAATAAAGGCGAAATCGAAGGGATCGCCACAGAGCTCGGGATGGATGTTGAGGTCTTTGAGGAGCGTTACGTCCGCACGATCGGCATCCGCAAAAGTCTCAAAGAATTTTCCAATGGCGATTGTTATCTGTTCGACGGCGAGACTCGCAAGTGCACGGTTTACGAATCCCGTCCCCGTCAATGCAAGACCTGGCCATTCTGGGATTCGAACCTCAAGACTCCCGAGGCTTGGGAGGAAACGTGCCAAGTATGCCCGGGCAGCGGTAAGGGGAAACTGTACCAGCTCGACCAAATTGAAGAGCAGCGCAAAGTCACCCATATTTAGCGACATTTAGCGACCGGAATTGGATTCCATGTCGCGAGATGTAGGACATTGACAAGCGAAACGTCGACAAGCGAAACACAGTGCGCTGCCGCGCCACACGCTATCCCATGTAACTGTTACTCGGTAGAAACACGCCGCCCTTCGTTATCGAGCAATCAACAACTCTTCCCAGCGTTGGCACATCCGGTCGTACGAAAACTCTGTCTTCATTCGGATCCGATTGGCGGCTCCCAATTGCAGCGAGTCCCGTAAGATTCGGGTGACGTTCATCGCAAATTCGTGTGCGTCGTTGGCCAGTTGAGCCACCGCTGAATCGCCCAGCAGTTCGGCAACTCCCTCGACATTATTGGCAACGACGGGGCGTCCCATCGCCATCGCCTCCATTAACGCGTTGGGCATTCCTTCCCATCGCGACGGGAGCAGGAATACGTCAGTTCGTGCTAATAGTCGGCCAAAATCGCGTTGCCAAGGGAGCAGGTGGATACGGTTCGCCTGCGGGTGCGTGTCGATGAGCGACTGAATTTTGGACCTGTCCTCTCCATCGCCGACGATGACTAAGTGTGCCGTTGGAGTCGAAGCCAGAAAACCAGACGCACTGGTTAACAGCCAATCGAAGCCTTTTTGTGGAGTGAGACGTCCTGCCGCAAGTGCAACAGAGTGATCTTCCGGAATTGCCAAGTTACTCAAGTCCGCGGGCAACTGAACGTCCGGAATATCGACACCATTTGGGATCACTTTGATTCTTGAACGCGGCACATTTAGCTCCGCTTCCGCAAAGCCCGCAACGCCTTCGCTCACGCAGACAACTTCTTCCGCTCGACGTAGCGCTTGGCGATGAACGAATTTCCGCACCAGCGATTCATTAGTGACTCTCAAGCTCGCGAAACGGCGAGTGTCGGTTCCCTTCATAGCCCAGGCGGCGACGACATTTCCGTGATAGAGGAAGGATTGGACGATATCGATTTGGCGTGCTTCGATGCCTTTCTTGAGCAATCCACCAATTCGCAGGAAGTCCGATTTGTTCGCCGCGTCCAGAAAGATCGTCTCGATCCCTGCGTCGTCCAATGCATCGACCAATTGTGAACGGGCGCGGCTGGGTGCTGGCGCGAGTGAAAAGACGGACGGTCTGTGACCGAGATTTTGGAGTCCGATGGCAAGTTGGGTTACGCATTTCTCCGCGCCGCCCACGCCCAACTCGGTAGTGACAAGTCCTATCCGGTTCTGGCCAGTCGGATTCAATCGTGTAACTCCCCGCTGCCGCATTACATGAACATGTCGTATACTCCACGATCAACCCTTGGCTGGACAGGCAGCATGTCAGAAATTGATCAATACGACTATCATCTTCCCAGCGAGCTAATCGCGCAACAACCCCTGGCAAATCGACAGGACGCGCGGCTTTTGCACGTCGATCGCAAAACGCAGCGAATTGAACATGCATACATTCGCGACCTGCCCGAAATACTCCGTCAGGGCGACCAACTGGTGTTGAATGACACCAAGGTGATTCCCGCTCGGCTCGTTGGATATCGAAAGCTTACGGGGGGAAAATGGCAAGGATTGTTCCTCGCCGTGGACGACGCCGGGCACTGGAAGATCATGGGCAAGACGCGCGGCAAACTAGCGGCTGGTGAGATAGTCGTCTTACTCGACCGAAACGCCTTGGGCGGTATCGAGTTACAGCTGATCGCCAATATGGGAGACGGCGTCTGGGTGGCCAAGCCAATCTCAGACCGTTCGCACCTAGAGATCCTCGACGAACTCGGCCGAGTCCCTTTGCCGCCTTATATTCGCGGCGGAGAGATGCAAGACGAAGACGTGGCCACATACCAGACTGTTTTTGCCAAGCATCCAGGGGCCGTGGCAGCTCCAACTGCGGGACTTCACTTTACCAAATCAATACTCGGTCGCCTTGAGGCCGTTGGGGTAAAGCAGCATCACGTAACGCTACACGTGGGTGCGGGAACATTTCGCCCGATCAGCGTCGAAGCTCTCGACGAACATCAGATGCACAGCGAATGGGCCTGCGTCAGTGCCGAGACGGCAGGCGAGTTACAGCAGGGACGGGACGCCGGAAAACGAGTTGTGGCTGTCGGAACTACTAGCGTCAGGACCCTGGAGACCGCCGCAGCTGGCAGTCTCGACGGAACGCTCGCTGAATACGAAGGTGAAACCAATTTGTTCATTCGCCCTCCTTACACGTTCAAAGCTGTTGATGCACTGCTGACCAACTTCCATCTTCCGAAGTCTACCTTGCTGGTCCTCGTGCGCTGCTTTGGTGGAGATGATTTGATTCGACGGGCATACCAGGAAGCGATTGAAGAAGCTTATCGCTTTTATAGTTACGGCGACGCGATGTTCATCGAATGAGATCCTCCCCCTCGAGGTCTGCTTTCTATTGTGTCCCTTGACGTCTGCTTTCTATCGTGTCGCGGCGAGAGGAGAGGTTTTCTTTGCGAGTCCTTTTGCTTGCTTCGCGGAGGGTTTTATCCGGTCGTGATTTAAGTTCTTGCTGCCGAGCTTCTTACCGGCGCGGAAGGGTTTGCTTGCTAGCTACTGGCGATGGCTGAATGGTTAAAGTTTGCCGGTTGTAGGGGTCGATCTAGCTTGCAAGAGGTCTTTTGGGAGGGTGATGTCCAAGCGATTTGGGATAATTCTTGTTAACCTCGGTGATTAAAGGGTTTACGTAGATTAGCACTCGCGAGGGTGCAATGTTTTCCCTAACGTGTTTTAAAACAACAAGTTAAGTTTGGTTTCCTGGGTAGTGGGTGTTTAAGTTTCGTACGAGGTATTTGACATAACTCGTATGAGTACATTCAAACGATCTTGACTCTAGTGCTTATGCTGTTTACACTTGGAGCATGAGAGCCGCGGTTGTCGGAAACAAGTTAGGTAAATATTCCGTCCTTCGCTTCAGGAGTGTGACGTGACCAAGAAAGAGATCGTCAAGACGATTTCCGAAGAGATCGGTTTGACACAACTGAAAACTAAAGAAATCGTACAAAAGACCTTTGATGCGATTGTCGAGACCCTTGTAGAGGAAGGGCGTATCGAACTTCGAAACTTCGGTGTTTTCGAGGTGAAGAAACGCGCTGCTCGTAAGGCTCGCAATCCGCGAACAGGTCAGCGTGTCGACGTGCCCGAAAAGTTCGTCGTTACATTTAAGCCAGGCAAAGAGATGGAAGAGCGCGTCCGCAAGCTTGAACAGCAAGCACAAGCGGAAGCCCAAGCTGCAGCTGCGCAACAATTTGTTCCAGCGCCGGAAGTTCCCGGCAGCAGTGATGAGATGGCTCCTCCGCCTCCGCCTCAGCAACAACCTCCTGCTCCGGGAATGGGTCCCAGTGTTGGTATGTAGTCGCGTCGGTGTATGTCACGCTGAGTGAGAGCTTTTTGCCATTTGTTTGGTTCAGTTAGAAAAACTGCAATTGACTTGTAGGTGCGATCTTTATACAAGCATCGCCCTCGTGAGATCAAAGCTGCCTTCCGCCTAACCGCTTTTCTAGATGCGGAGGTGCAACCTTTGATATGTACAGACTTTTCGTTGCTCACATCGAAAATTTGCTCGTCCCCGGGCGAGGTTTACTTTCATCATGGAGGAGGAAAGTGATGCGTCGATGGTTCTATGCAGCGCTGCTGGGTGCATTGCTCAGTTCCAGTGCTGGTTGTTTTATCCCGATCTATTCGGCGGACCCAGTCCGACGAGTCGAACAGCTGATTTTCACTTCGGAAGATTTGCGTAATCTGATGATGGAATGGGAACGGTTTTGGTTCGTAGATCAACCCGATCACATGAGTCCATTTCGAGTTCACGGTGGTGTCATTTAGTTGATGCTCGCCATGTTCTCGCTATAACTCCAACGGTCACAAACGGTAAAGAATCACAGCGATCGCGGTGCATATGCATCGCGATTGCATTTCTTGAGTATCGTATTCGTGCCTTACTGCGGATATTTTCCGTGATGGCGACTGCGCAAATATCGAATCTCGTTCGGTTTCTCTCCGATCCGACACATTGTCGGCTGTTCGATTCACAGCTAAATTGGTCGCATGGACGCAGCAAAATTCGATTTAACCGTTTCCCTGGGAAGACTCCAGCTACAGAACCCTGTTTTGGTGGCGTCGGGGACGTTTGGTTACGCGCGGGAGATGGAGGCGATTGTCGACCTCGGCAAGCTCGGTGGGATTGTGCCCAAGACAATTACACCGGCTCCACGCGCCGGAAATGTGCCGTGGCGAACGCTGGAAACTAGTGCCGGCCTGTTGAATTCAATTGGATTGGACAACGACGGCATCGACGCGTTTGTAGATCATCATCTCCCCTACCTCCGCGAATTATCCACGGCAACTGTAGTCAGTATCGCAGCGCGAACGGAGGACGAGTTTGCTGAGATGGCAGCGAGGCTGGAACGGGAGGGAGGCGTAGCGGCATTGGAGTTAAACATTTCCTGCCCGAACGTGACTGGCGGTGTCGATTTCGGAACCGATCCTGCTCGCTGTGAAGCGCTAGTTCGACAAGTTCGAAATGCCTGCGATCTCCCCATCTTGGCGAAGCTGACTCCAAATGTCACCAGCGTTGCAGCGATGGCACAGGCTGCGGCTGCGGGCGGCGCCGACGCGATCAGTGCCATCAACACTCTGTTGGGCATGGCGGTAGACTGGCGGAAGCAAAAACCGCTCTTGGGCAATGTTGTCGGCGGGCTGAGTGGACCAGCGATTAAACCCGTCGCCTTGCGCTGCGTTCACCAGATTCGGCAAGCTGTATCCATCCCGATTGTCGGAATCGGCGGCATCGGTTCGATCGACGACGCGATGGAATTCATCGTGGCCGGCGCTTCGGCAATTCAGATCGGGACCGCGAACTACTACGATCCTACTATATCAATGAAGATCATCGACGAACTCCCCAACGCACTCGCTCAGCTGAACGCGAAT
>JBLHLE010000379.1:0-6861 GCA_047620805.1 Pirellulaceae bacterium | reverse complement strand
CGAGACTTGTTGTACATCAACGACCCCGAATTGCGCATCGGCAATGTTGCTCGACTTGTAGACAACAATGGAAATGGTCGCGTCGAGAACACTAGCACGGATCCTTTTCGCTTGTTTCCTGCTGACGAAGAAGAAGACGGCTTCGACAACATCGGTGACAGATTGGTGATGTCTGACTTCTTTCTCAAGCTGATGCTCGACGCCGCAGAAGAGAGCATTGCTTTGGCAACGGTAACGACACCTCGCCCGACAATTCCGACTCGACGATTCGCGGGACACATCAGCAAGCAAGGCACCGGCGATTTGGAACGCTTCGACCGCGAGCTACACGCTGAATTCGATGCGCTGTATCGCCGAGGCACTTTGGTTGCCGATCAGGTCCGCGGTGGCGTCGGGACCGGCTGTCGCTACCGCATTACCGTGGAGGTTTCGGGACACAACCAGCAGCACCCTTGGTCGGAGTTGATTCCGGCTGATCAGAACACGCCGTTTGTGTTGAATCTGCACCTTTGCAAATCGGGTACTCGGGATGACCGGATTCCAATCGCCAAACTAGATGTGCCTGGTGATGGTAAAACTCGTACGTTTAGCTTTGCAGCCTGGATCGACAAGAAATGGCTGCCGCAGTTGGTTTGGGAGAATGGTCCATCTGACCGCGAGGCTCGCACAGATCTGCTGCTGCAGAAGTATCTGCCCAAATTGTTTAAGGCGGCGCCGGACAAGAAGTTGATCCCGAAGGAACAGCATAAGCAAGTTCACGACGCCTGGGTCAGCGAGATGGCCGTTAACCTGCTCAATAATTACCAAGGACCGAGCATTCGCGTCCACAGTTTGACGTTAGAACCGTTGATTGATCAATGGCCTCCTGAGAGCCACGCCGCGCTTTACGGTGTGGGGGCTATTGAACTGAAAGACATTGAGGGCTTTCTGCTCGCCTTTGCCGAACGGGCGTTTCGTCGACCGGTTTCCGTTGCAGAAGTGGCTCCCTACGTTGACCTCGTCCTCTCGCAATTGCCCAATGCGGACGCGGACAAAGCCGACGCGGTCGCGATTAAAGATCTGAACTATAAATCTTACAAGGGCTCCTGGTCGAATCTGCCGGAATTCGACAAACTCGAACCGGTCGGCCAAGGCGCTTTGGTCGGTGGGTTAATCGACATTCGTCCCGCCAACATTCAAGAGCACTACGGTATGGTGTTCGAGGGCAAGTTGAAGGCCAAGCAAGCGGGAGAATACGAATTTCAAATCGCTTCCGACGATGGTTCACGAGTGATCATCGACGGCAAGAAAGTTGTGGAGCACGATGGTCTCCACGGAGCTTCGACGAAAAAAGGCAAGGTTCAACTCACTCAAGGTGATCATGCAATTCGCGTTGAGTATTTTGCCTACGGCAATCCGAACTCTCTGAGAGTTTCGTGGAGTGGCCCGAGTTTCGCCGAGTCGGCTTTGTCGGTTGGCAAGTCAGCACCGCCGCAGTTGAGTGATGTTAGCGCGGAAACTGCCAACGCCAGCAAGGCCTTGCGAGTAGGATATACGGCCATTATTTGTTCGCCGGAATTTCTGTACCTCAAAGAACAGTCAGGCCGTCTCAACAACTACGAGATTGCTTCGCGACTGAGCTACTTTCTTTGGTCGACGATGCCAGACGCGCAACTGATGGAGTTGGCAAAGGTGGGTAAACTGTCGGATGCGACAGTGATGCAGCAGCAAGTCGACCGAATGCTCGACGACCCGAAATCCGCGGCCTTCACGCGACACTTTTCCGAACGTTGGTTGCGATTGGATAAGCTTTCCGAAAGTCCTCCCGAATTGAACGGACCATTTAGGGTTTATTGGGATCGCAGAATGGAACCACAAATCGTCGCTCAAACGAATGCGTATTTCGCCGAGCTCGTGAAGACGAACGGACCGATCCGAAATCTGATCGATTCGGATTACACGTATTTGAATGAGTCGATCGCAACAGTGTTCTACGGTCGCAGCGATGTGAAAGGCGACTTTCTCCGCAAGGTTGCCACAAACGATCGCCGTCGTGGCGGCATTCTAACTCAGCCCGCCGTTATGACGGCCACGGCCAATGGAGTCGATACGTCGCCGGTGGTACGCGGAGTTTGGGTACTCGAGAACATCCTTGGCTCGTCGCCTTCGCCTCCTCCGCCGGACGTCGAACCTCTTTCCCCGGATTTGCGGAATGCGAAAACGATTCGCGAACAGCTCGCCATTCACCGTACGCAGGAGGCTTGCAGTAGCTGTCATCGCAAGATCGATCCGTTAGGGTTTGCCTTTGAGAACTTTGACCCGATCGGACGATGGCGCGATAAGTATCCCAAAGGACGCCATGATATTGACGCGTCCTCGACGATGGCAAGCGGCAAAAAGATAGACGACATCGTCGCCTTCAAAGAGATGTTATTGACGCGAGAAACGGATGTTGTCCGCTGTCTCACGCAGAAACTACTCGCGTATTCCAGCGGCCGCGTACTCGAACCAATCGACCGCGGCGAAGTTGAGATCATCGTTGCGAACCTTGAGAAGCGAGGGAATGGTCTGCGGGATTTGATCAAGCAAGTGGTTCGAAGCGAAGTTTTCTTGACAAAGTGACTTCTTCATATTTCTTCTTCTTTGTTCACCTCCTCAATCCTCAGTCCAGATTCCTGCGCCGAGTGTCGTTTCCACGGTGAATCTGTCAATCACTGCGAATTTCTCGTTAAGCATTTGTATGGCGGAAACGCTTGAGGTCTAATTGTCCGTCGTGAACAGCTGCGTTCCGTTCTGCTGGTCTTTAAGCCTCTATTTCTTCATTTCACAGTGATTACTCATGAGCCAAAAAATAAGTCGTCGTGGATTCGTTCAATCTGCAACGGCCGCTGGAATTGCCGCGCCGATGATATTGCCTTCTCATATTTGGGCGGGCCCATCTCCGAATGAGCGGCTTTCGTTTGCTTGCGTTGGAATGGGTGGCCAAATGCGTGGCTATCTAACTCGCGAACTCGCGAAAATTGATCAGCAGATCGTCGCCATATGCGATGTCGACAAAGGGCAAATCGAAAATGCCATGAAAATGGAGAACATGAGCAAAGCTCGCACGTATCACGACTACCGGGAATTGTTGGATAAAGAAAAGGGTGTTGATGCGATCGTAATTGGAACGCCAGACCATTGGCATGTTCCAATTTGCAAGGCGGCGCTGGAGGCGGGGAAGCACGTCTATTGTGAAAAGCCGTTGGCCCATTCGATCGCCGAATGTCACGAGCTCGAGAAACTTGCTCTGAGTCATCCGAAGCAGGCGACTCAAACTGGCAACCAAGGCTGCTCGACTGAGGGCTTCCGCCGAAGTTTCGAGGTGATTCGAGCTGGGTTGTTGGGCGATGTCACAGAAGTTCATGTCTGGCATCCAGCTCACGGCTGGCCCAATGGCGTTGAGCGTCCTGCGACGCCCGACGCGATTCCCGCCGGACTCGATTGGGATTTCTGGTTGGGGAAGGCTCCGGCTCGACCCTATAACAACGGAATTTACCACCCGGCCAAGTGGCGAGGTTGGTACGACTTCGGTGGCGGGTCGATGGCCGACTTTTGCTGTCACGGTTTTCAGCTCGCCTTCCGAGCGCTTGAGCTGGATGCACCAACGCGAATTGAAGCGACGGGCGAAGATATGGGGCACGAGTCCTATCCCACTCGCTGCACTATCACCTTCCACTTTCCGGCCAAGGGTGATCGCGGTCCGGTGAAGCTCTTTTTCTACTCGGGCGATAAGAATTTTCCTCCGGCTGAAGTAACGCACGGTCCAGTACCCTCGACGGGCTGTGTTGTCGTTGGCAGCAACGGTACATTGTCTTCGGGGCTATGGAATACCGACTGCAATGTTCGCCTAACAGGGGATAGTGGATTCCGTGGTGCGGACCATCCCGAAATTGTCAAAGTCGAGAAGACTCAACCACGCATCAGTACCGAGGTGCTGAAGTGGGATCCGCGGCGCACTGCCAAAGGGCAGCGTCCTCGTTGGAGTCGCGTAAATAACTCGCACATGTTTGAGTTTGCGTTGGCTTGCGCCGGCGATGCGAAATCTTATTCTCCGTTCGAAATTGGAGCTCGCATTACGGAGGTCGGAATGCTTGGCGTGCTGGCGCTTCGAATGCAAAAGCCCATCGACTGGGATGCGAAGAATCGCAAAGCCATCGGTTTACCGGCAGCCGATGCGATCATTGATCCAAAACCTCGCACGGAAAAATATCTGCCGGGTTAAAAGGACTTTAAACGAGACGGAAATGGCTGACGTTTCAGCGAATCAAACGCGGACCTTTGCGAGTAAAATGCGAAAACAAGGACTGACCCTGATGATATATATATGCCGATTTTTGCTGGCGTTATTCTGTGTGACACTTTTGGCTTCAGCCTCACACAAGACAGTTCTAGCTGACGACGGGAAGACAGATGTCAAGAAGTTGGACCCGGAAAAGTCGGCTGCTGTTCAGTGGCTAACGTACAAAGGAGAGCAGGGGCCCGGGGCAGGCAAGCACATTGTGCTCATTTCCGCGGACCAGGAATATCGCAGCGAGCAGTCGATGCCGATGTTGGCCAAAATCCTGTCGAAACGCCATGGATTCGACTGCACCGTACTTTTCGGTGTCAACGAAACGGGGCAAGTCGATCCGACGATGCCTGTTTATCCGAAACGGGGTGAAGAAGACAAGTTCAAGTCTCACAGCATTCCCGGGCTCGAGCATTTAGAGAAAGCGGACTTGGTTATTTTGTTCTTGCGTTTGTTGACGTTGCCCGTTGAGCAGCAAGAACAATTCGTCCGCTACATGGATTCGGGAAAGCCGATCATTGGTCTGCGAACTGCCAATCACGGATTCCGCCGATCGCTGCCATATAAGATAAACGATCAGAACATCAGCATCGGTAAGATCCTCGGCGGTTCCTTCATGGGGCACCATGGCGTTTGGCATCAGGACTCTACTCGCGGAGACATCGTGCCGGAGATGAAGGATCACCCGATTCTTGCCGGAGTCAACGACATTTGGGGGCCATCGGATGTGTATCGAACTTTTAAGGACGGCGGGGCTCTTCCCGCAGGATGTACGGCGTTAGTTTATGGGCAGCCGCTGATTGGCCGCAAACACGGCGGTAAGGACAACCCGAAAAAGGAACCGCTGCCCGTCGCTTGGTTCAAAAACTGGGAGACGAGTGGCGGCAAGACAGCTCGAGTTTTCCAGTCCACTATGGGCAGCGGCCGCGACTTTGAAAGCGCGGGGATGCGGCGTCTTGTTGTTAACGCAGCTTACTGGTGCATGGCCATGGAGAAGCAGATCTCGGCGACACGTAGCGTGGACTACGTTGGCGAATTCAAGCCGCTTGAAAGTGGCTTCAACTACGAGACGCTCGGCGTCGTGCCGAAAATGCCAATCGAGTATCGATAATGTTTCTCACTCATTAGCGCGTCGTTCTTCACCTCATAATTCGCCATTTCTCACTCCCCATTCGTCATTCCTTTTCTTGTCCTTCCCAGACGGGTGCTTGGTTTCCAGGTTGTCGGGGAACTAAGAGTGAAGAGTGAAGAGTGCCGAACAAGTGGGAGAGGCGCGGAGAGAGCCTGATTGTTGACCTGGACGCCAGTCCGTTCTCCGGCCTCGATTTGCAGCTGAATTGTTTAGTCGCAAAATGGCTTTGAGCGGGGGAGACTTTTTTCGGCGAATCATGTAGTCTGGTGAGCTACTATTTTTGGGGTCGCTCCGGTGTGGTAGTGGACCCGCATTTCCCCGAGGTTAGAGGTAATTCCACGATCAGGTCACAATGGCTGTATTGATTCAAATTCGCGACGTTTACAAGAGTTATGGCGATCAAGTGCTACTGGACGGAGCGGAAGCGACGTTAATTGACGACGTCAAAGTTGGTTTTGTCGGGCGCAATGGAGCAGGTAAATCGACGCTCTTGCGAATCTTACTTGGCGACGAAGAACTGGATTCTGGCGAGGTGTTTAGGCACCCCGATCTCCGTGTGGGGTATCTGCGCCAGCACGATCCGTTTAATGAAGGCGAGTCGGCGCTCGATTTTCTGATGCGCGATAGCAATCAGCCGGACTGGAAATGCGGTGAAATTGCCGGTCAATTTGAACTGAAAGGGGCCTATCTAGAGGGCCCAGTCTCGAAGTTGTCTGGTGGTTGGCAAACTCGCGTTAAGTTAGCGGCCTTGTTGCTCCACGAACCGAATCTATTGTTGCTCGACGAACCGACGAACTTTTTGGATCTAAGAACGCAGATCTTGCTCGAACGATTCTTGAAAAGTTTTCGACAAGCTTGCTTGATCGTGTCTCACGATCGCGCGTTCCTATCGGCCACGTGCTCGCACACTCTGGATTTGTCGCGGGGCAAGCTGACAATGCATCCTGGCAGGATCGATTCATTCTTGGAGTTTCAGTCGGAGCGAAAAGAACACGACCGTCGAGTGAACGCTACTGTGGTCGCCAAGCAGAAGCAGTTGGAGAAGTTTATTGCTAAGAATCGAGCGGGCGCTAACACGGCCAGTCAGGCGCGCTCGAAACAAAAGCAACTCGACCGATTGCAGACACTCGAGATCGAAGCGGATGAGGCGACAGCTCACATTCGCGCCCCAATCGTCGAGCCTCGACAGGGGCCAGCAGTGCGATGTACTGGACTCAATATCGGCTACACACTCGAAAACGGTGAGAAGCTCAGTATCGCCAGCGATATTAACCTGGAGATTGAACACGGCGAGCGGATGGCGATTGTGGGCGACAATGGTCAGGGTAAAACGACGCTGTTGCGATCGATCGTCGATTCACTCCAGCCGATAGATGGACAAGTGCGGTGGGGGCATCATTGCGATATCGGGACCTACGCG
>JBLHLE010000378.1:0-6869 GCA_047620805.1 Pirellulaceae bacterium | reverse complement strand
GGACATCTGGCGTGCCGAAGTTGAGCGTACGCGCTGTCGGACTGGTATTCTTTTTTACCGACAATTGGCCATTGAGCGAGATCTGGCTAGCGCCAAGTAGGGTGGCCGTTCCGGATGCAGCCAACGCATAAGTTTGGTCGCTATACAACTCGACGTGAAGTTCGGTGTCGCTTATTTTTACTCCCGACTGTTCCGTTCCAGCTGTCACATTAACTGCCGTAGCAATAATCGACGTCGTTCCGTTGTCACTAGAAACTGAGAAGTTTCCTTGCAGATCCGCGATGGGTGTATTCAAAATGATGTTGTCGCCCCCAAGGCGACTCACGCCACTAAGCACGACGATATCATCGTGGATGTCAGCCGTACCGAACTCGAGTCGCTTATCCACGGCGCTTGTGTTCTTTTGAATAAACAAATCGCCACTGAAAGACAATTCGCTCGGGGCACCCGCTCCGGTAACTGTCGTCGTTCCCGATGCGGCAAGCGCGTACGACCGGTCCGAATAGATTTCCACATTGAACATGGCGTCGCTGATTCTCACGCCGACATCGTCATTCAGATCGGGGGAATCTTTGTCGTCGCCGACAAACGCATTGACATCGTTGGCCGCAATGCTGACGGTAGAGACATTCGCGGAGATCGTGAAAGTACCGGATAGACTGGCTAGGCCGTCCACGTTGAACTCACCCGTCGTGGTGATCGCCGGGGACGGAAAATAGTCCGAGTAGATTTCACCAAATGCGTTTTTCAATTCAGCGGTTGTTGGAATTAATGTCGCAGCGGTCGGCAATTGTTTAACTTCGAGTTGCAGGCGGTCCACCTGCTCAACCACGTCGAAATAGAGACTGCCATCCCCAAATCCGTACAATCCGGTTCCATGAGCGAATTGACCGTTGATAGAGGAATTGACTGTGAGGAAATCGAACGTTTGTCCTACCTGAGGCTGAAAACCGTTCAAGAGTTCGATGTCCAAAGTACCGTTGAGGACAACTGCTTCCGAATTGTCTGTGACATTGATTTGGTCGTAACCGTCAACTCCAGCGTTCAGGCCTCCGATTTCGACTAGCATGTGTTCGGATTCGCTGAGCGACAACATCGGTTGGTTGACGATCTCTGCGGCCAGCAGCAAACGCGTTTCCAGCGTTTCGTGCATCACAACTGACCGGATCCAACGGCGACGAACTCTAGATTTCCGCCGCGCTAGTCGAGACTTTCGCGTAAGAATTTTGTAGTTTTTGAAATTGAGGGGCGATTCCGTCAATGAGACGAAAGAACCATCTGAATGATCCATTATGGTCCAGACATCTTAGATAAGTTGAGGAAGCACGGAGTGGAGGAAGCTTTGGGAGCAGAGGAAGCTTTGGGAGCGGAGAGATTCTACCTGCGTTGGATACTCACTGGGAGTTCGCTTGGATACTCGCTGGAAGTTCGCGTAGTTCGCCGTACGGTAATCCAGTTGCAAGGAATAGATTAGTTGCTAACATAGTTGTTGTGGCTCACCGAATCAACGAAGAAAAACGGTCGAGAGTAGTTTCACAGGTATACTTGACAATATCGCCAACGCGACCTATGTCTGATCCGATTTGCTTTCATCGCGAGAAGATTGGCTAGTTTCGGATGTGAGCCAGCTTCGCTTTCGTTTGATCGTCGGGCTGGCTTTACCGCGAGGGACGACCTAGTGATCCCAACGTCGACTCGAACCCCTTGCGACCTTTTTCGGTTTTTTGCACTAGCTGGCCATCGGGCGGCACCGCTCCACCCCGCAAACTCTCACTGGCCCGTTGGAGCGCGCCCTGCAACCGCTCCACCGTCGCGCATTGCTTGAGCGACTCGCCGAAATTGGGCGGACCCGCAACGGCGATCAAGGGGACCAGCCAGCGGTTGGTGGTCATGAAATTGGCTCGCTGGTCTCACGCGTCGATCGCGACGTGCTGGATGTCTAACTAAACTACTTAACGAGACGCATCCTCAATCTGCCCCAAAACGCCTCGCAAGTCGGGGGACCCCTCCGCGAGAGTGGTTCGAAACGTATCAAGCCAGGTGTACTTAACTTGATGAAGGTCGTCGGAGTCCACTCCGGTGGCGTTTTTCTGTTTCGACTCGGTCACGCCAACTGCAATCAGGTCAAAGGGTTGTCGAAATTCGATGGTCAGTTCGCCAGCGGCCCACGACGAATTCGAAACGACGAACTCCAGCAATCGCCGTTTCTCACTCGCAGGCTGCTCTTCAAATAGCTCTGCCGCACGATTGAATGCTGCGAATCTTCGTCGACCGGCCGCGATGAAACCAGGTTGCTGGGTGAGCTTGTCGGGCATTTGAATTTCGGCGATTCAGCCGTTTTCATCAACGCCGTACGTGAAATCGGCGAGTTCGACACTCTTCGCTTTTCGGATATCAGCGTCATCCGAGTCGCGGGCAAGTAACGCGGTCTCCTTAAGTCGATCCGTCCGGTAGACGTGACTGGCCCATGTGATACGAGTAGCGTTACGGTTCATCACCTCCGTGTTTCCACCAAGCGGAACCGCCGCGAGCATTGATAGAGCCGCCTACGCTTCGTCGTCGCGGTTACATTATTTGGTAACCCGCCCACATACCTTCGATCGCTTTTTAAATGGCGTTTTGGCTCGGGCCCGGTGCTGCAATTTTGGTGCTGCAATTTTGGTGCTGCAATTTCGGTGCTGCAATTTCGGTGCTGCAATTTTGGTGCTGCAATTTTGGTGCTGCAATTTTGGCGCTACGAATTCGCACTAAATATCCGTCGCCTCTTCGGCGATCTTTGCGAATCGTTTCCAAGTTCGTTCGAACGCGGCCCGTGCTTCGTAGCGTTCGGACTCTTGAATCCGCTGCTGCTGGTTAACCCACAACCTGTGCATACGGCAAATTTAAGACGGGGGTTGTCCACGTCGGCCAGCCTTGGGTCGAAGTCGAACCTGGGTAACGTTGATTCTTGAGGTTCAACTCCCACTCAACCTTTTTGGAGAGCTGTTGCCTTGTTGTCGCGGCACTTTCTTTAGCTCGGATGCACGCGGTGTTGGCAGATGAGAATCGAAGATCGTGTCGGCTTCATTTGCGACCTTGGACAATGCTGACAACTTGTTTGTGTACGGTATCGGCGGCATCTTGCCGCCGTCCACCCTGGAAAACACGGTGGCAAGATGCCGCCGATACTAAACGGGTCGCAAGCCAATTTCGCCGCAGGCTGACCGGGCTAGTAAAAAGCAACCTAACAGAGCTTCAGCGGAATGATATCATCGACATGCGAGTGTCGTGATTATGCGGACAAATCCGGTTGCGCAAACAGAAGCAGAATGAATCTTTCGCGCGTCGAGAATTGTCGATGAACGAGCAGGGACCCGCTCTATCAAACAATGGTAGGTCGGCGTGTCTTACTTTCGACGCATCTTACTTTCGACGCATCTTACTTTCGACGCATCTTATTTCGACGCATCTTATTTCGACGCATCTTATTTCGACGCATCTTATTTCGTTTTGCGCGCCCAACACTCCTGGAAGCAGAAAAAATGGACCATCGCGAACGGACTCGGCGTGTGATTCATCATCCGGATATTCCGGAAGAACTATATCCCGTACATTACTTTACAATTCTGGCCAGCCTCATTTGCTTACTATTGCAAGTGCAGACTCCGTCGGCGTGGGGGCAGGAATTTGCGAACCAGTACGACCCACTCCCCGTGCCAAGCTACCGACCAATCGATCCGGGCAATCACGACAATCGTGTACTTAAAGAATCCGATTCAGAAATTGGCGTCCTGATGCAGGAAATGGGACGACTGCAAACTCGGCTGGAATACCTAGAGTCCGAGATGTATGAGGAAGTCGACTTGTCTGAACCGCAATTGGAGGCCCCGCTGGCTGCACCTACGCATGTATTGGCAACTCGATGGTTTGAAAGGTTCGACATCTGGGGATTTGCTGCCTTCGACTATCTGAAAACGGGCAACGACGGAACCTACTCAGAAGGCGCCTTCGTCGTCAAAGAAACGTCGCTATTCGTTGAAGCCAAAGTTTGGGAAGACGTGCATGTATTCTATGAGCTACAGGTAATTCGCTTGGCTAAGGACGACCAAAAAATTGGGCAAACAGGTGAACTGTACGCTCACTTTCGCAACGTCTGCGGCAACATCGGAATCAAAATCGGCAGAGTCGACATCCCTTTCGGGGAAGAGTATCTCCAGCAAGACTCCATCGACAACCCCCTCATCTCTTTCTCGGCCGCGTACCCTTATGGGTTCGATGAAGGAATCGTCATTTATGGGAATAACGGCGGTCTGGGCTGGATATTTGCAATAACGGATGGAACTGACGCCCGCAGCGTAGAAGACAATCGCGAAAAAGCGATTAACGCGAAGTTGTATGGCAAACCGCATGACCGACTTTACTTGAGCGGTAGTTTCATGCGAAACGGTCGAGCGGCGAAGAGTGCTTTCGAATTTGGCGGTAGTCACTTTCAGCCGGTCGGCGCTTCGCACGTCTCGACTCTCGGATCGAGCCCAAGCCCCGAGGTAGATGCCCTACTCTACGAAGTAGACGCCAGGTTCCTGGGACGTGGTAAGGACTATGTTTCACTTTCTTTTGGGCAGGCGTTCCAAGACGACAAGCAGGCGTTCCAAGACGACAATACGTCGACGTTCAATCGAGACCTAATGTGGTTCTCAGTCGAAGGAGTGCGATACCTTTGCGACGACGTCTATTTCGTGGCGAGATACAGCGAGATCGGCACTTACGACACTAGCGAAGGCTATCACTTTGACGGCAAGATCACTGCAGGCGGAAACTCTGCCTTTGGCTACGACGCCACACGACTCCAACGGGCCGCAGTCGGTTTGGGATGGAAGGTCAACCCTCGAACAATAGTCAAAGCGGAACTAAGCAAAGACTGGTACGAGACGATCGCAGGGTCTCCATTTAGCCCTGGAAGCGACGACCGCTGGTTTTGCCGGACTCGAACTCGTACTTAGTTTCTAATTCGGAGCAACGAATGCCAATCAAACGACACGCCTCTACCTTTGCCTACTGTCTTCTTGGACTGTTGGTGGCGAGTTCTGTATGCTCGGACGCAGTCGGCGACGATTGGCTGTCACCAATGCGAGAGTTCTCCGATGCATTCCGTCAGCTTGAAAAATCCCACAAGACGGGAGAGTTTGACAGGATCCCGTTCCTGACGACGCAAATCACCAAGGCTACAGTCGAACTTCGTCAACAGACTCCCCGACAAAATGCGGCGAAGGCTAGAGGCCTGGAAGCGCACGCAACCAAAATCGACTTGGCGGCAATCCAACTCAACCAAGCCGTAGCGGCGAACGATCCACTACGTATCGCCAGCGGCATCGAGACGATTCGTCACACCTGCGTTTCGTGCCACGTCAAATTTCGCCAATTCGACCATCTGACCAGTTTCTATCCTGCCCGCGGTAACACGTTGGTCGTCGACGTGAATATTCAAACAATCGACGGCCAGCATCGAAACGATAACTCCAACGTCGTTGTATTTTTGGACCGCGTACCCCACTCACCGACCCTCCCACAACAGAACCCCAAAGTGTCGCAGGCCAACCGGCGGTTTTATCCCCGCGTCTTGCCAATCGTGAAAGGCACAACAGTAGATTTCCCCAACGACGACCGAATTTTGCACAACATTTTTTCAATGTCCAAAACTAAGAAGTTCGACCTCGATGTCTACCAACCAGGCAAATCCAAATCCGTCACTTTTCCCAAACCCGGTTTGGTCAAACTGTATTGCAACATCCATCCTGAAATGGCCTGTTCGATCCTGATTCTGGACAACCCCTACTTCGTCATGACCGACCATTCCGGACGCGGCGTCATTACTGGAATTCCGGATGGAGAATTCACCCTTCGAAGTTGGCATGAATTTGGTGGCGAGACCCGCGATACACTGGACCTGACAGGGACATCGGCGACGCATACTCCATTACAGATAACAGAGAAACGTCGCTCGCTCAGCCACACAAATAAGTACGGAAAGCCGTACACCGCACGTGAGAAATACTAAATGAGATTCAATACCGTCAGAGCGAAGATATTTTTTGGAATGGGTAGCGTCATTCTATTGTTTATCGTTGCGTCCATGGTCATTGTCTCTCAGGTAGTCAATACATTCGGACACGAAGAAGTCGCTCGCAACTTGGTCGCAGCGGAGGAGTCATTTGCGAGCTACATTCGTATCCGCCGTCGGCTCCTACAGGACAAAGGCAGATCTCTTGCGGCGGCGCCTTATTTAAAGGCGACTCTGACGATCGAGGAACTCGATCGCAATACGGTATTTTCGTCGGCAAAACACCTGCACGACGTTTCGCAAACCGGCCTGCTAATCCTATTGGATCATGAGGGGCACTTGCTCGCCGACGCAACCGATGAAACACAATTCGACACGAGCATGGCAGATTTTCCGGGCGTCCAGACAGCGATCCTTGGAAGTGAAACAAGTCGAGTTTGGAAGTACAGAGAGAAGGTCTACATTACGACACTGTCGCCGATCATCGCAGGTGACAGCATCCTCGGCACCTTAGTGTTGGGGTTGGAAGTCAACTCCGCGCTGGCGGCAGAAATCCGCATAGCCACAGCTCGCGACGTGCTCATCCTTAATTCCGAGACGCTGATGGCGGAAGCGTGGCAACAAACTCCACAAGATTCAATCGGTGGTGCCGACATCGAGACCATTCGAGCGGCCTTTCCAATCGCAGCCCAGGCGGCCGAATCAAATATCAAAAAAGTCGAAATAAGGACACTTCTCGGTGAACTCCACCACATTTTTGCTTAGATAGCTTGCTGGAGGCTGGGATTTTGTTTGTCTTGGACCCAGTTGGAAAATTGTAACAGTATATGCC
>JBLHLE010000377.1:0-6870 GCA_047620805.1 Pirellulaceae bacterium | reverse complement strand
CTCGGCGTTCTTGTGCAACGATTGAAATCATCGAATGAATCGAATCCGCGACGCATCAGAGTATAACCGCGGCGGCCACATTTCTCGACAGTAGCTCGTTCCCAACAAGATTGAGAGCAGCGTGGTCGTGAGTGGTCGTGCTTCTACGCGGCGAAGGCTGCAACTTCGAGCGATACATTGATTTCCAACGCCTTCCTCTTTGCCTTCAACAACGTGACCAGGGCGACACTAGAAAGAAGAATTTGGTGTAAGCGGTAGGAAAGCATGCGAGATTAGCCTATTGGTTTCATCTATTAGTTTGAGGGACTTGCCGTTCATTGATCCAGTTCATTCAGCACAGAGGGTCTTTTGAACTAGTTTGACGGCATTTTGCGGACATCCATGATTCTGTTCGGACGGCCCGATAATGAGGAAGTGGAAACGGGAGGGCAAGAGAGCGAGTTTGAGTGGTCTCCGTGACGCACAGGAAAACCGCCGCAAGTAGCTTTTGTTAAAGTACTTACGGCGGTTCGTGTTTTGAGCGGAGGACATGGGACTCGAACCCACAACCCCTTGCGGGGCGCCGCATTTCGAATGCGGTTGCTAGCCAATTCGCGTATCCTCCTCTTCAATCCCAATAATCTACTACATCAAATCGGCTCTCGACAAGGTGCCGTGCGACTTGCTCCGCAGATTTCCGGTTTTCCTGAAAATAGCAGCTGGATGGTTTTGCGACCGTCGCCGCTGCCATCTCCAATCTTTCCTACTAATCGGACCAGTCAGTACTGGTCCAGCTGCAAAATCCAATCAACGCCACTAACCACCGTCCGCTCGTAACAACCGTAACGGCAACAACTCGCTGTACCAAATGGACCGGATGATTGTGGTGTAGTGCCGGCTGCAGTTTCCTTGCTGACGGCAGTTTCTGTTTCCGATATCTACCTGTACTCCCTCCGTCACCACACCCCCAAAAATATTTTGAGAGGCGACAACATGTCAGACAAGAACACTTATCGAGTTGTCACGCGAGGTGTCGACGGTTCACTCAGAATTCGCGACTATCCTAACGAAGAGCATCTTCACAAAACACACACTCAAATTGGAGTCGACGATTGCAGTACGGATCTGAGTCTTCGCGGACTTCCCGTCTTCAAAGGTTTGATCGGCCCGATCCCCGAAGGCAAAAACATTATCCGTTACGAGTCCCCCGAGGTCTTTGAAACGCTGACCAAAGAGTGGACCAATGCCGCACCAACGCGACGCCGCCGACGCAGACGAGCGCCAGAAGAAGTTCAAGAGAAGACTCAAGAAGTACAAGAAACGAAAAGCTAGTTTCTGAGTCCTGCTTCGATAGAAGACTACACAGGACCTGAGAACCAAAAAGACTTTGAGGACGGACTGGGTAGCCCTTCCTTATATCTTTTAGGCTTCTTAGGTCCTTTTCGTTTTCACCGCTTCTCTTGTTTAACCCGGATTATTCATGAAGATCGCAGTAGATCGCTCATGAATAATCCGGGTTTGACCGTTAGCCAAAGAAGAATGCCGAAGAAAGTTAACCACTTGTTGGATGAGGGGCGGGCACTCTTCGGCGGCGTACGCGTACGCCGCCAGCAATCGCCGCCAGCAATCGCCGTGGATCAACGCTTTCAGGGCGATTTCTTCTGGCTGGCGGTTAAGTTCAATTAAACGAATGCCGCCATTACCTGGGTAAAGACAAGCCGTCTAGCCTGGTGGCCACGTCATGTCGCGCCCGCCCATGAGGTGGTAGTGAAGATGATGGACTGTCTGTCCCCCGTCTGCACCACAGTTGCAGGCGACGCGATAGCCGTTTCCCAATCCAAGTTCGCGCGCCAAGTTGCGAATCACCAAGAACAGATGACCGATTAACGCTTGATCTTCGTCTTCGATTGCATCGATTGAGGCAATCTCCTTCTTGGGAATGATCAGCACATGAGTGGGCGCTTGTGGCGAGACATCTCGAAATGCCAAACACTGCTCATCCTCGTACACGATGTCGGCGGGGATTTCTTTGTCAATGATCCGCTTGAAAATGGTTTTTTCACTCATTTCATTTTTCCAGTTTACTGTCTGTATCAAGTTGATCGGTGTCAAGTTGGAAGAGCGGAATCGCTCGCTCGGCGATCAACGTCGGTATCGTGTCTTGCATCGGATAAGCAAACGATCCTTCCTCATTGACCAACGCGGCGTCGAGCATTTCTTCAATCAATTCGCCCGACTGATCGACCAGTTTGCGGGTCTCGATGAGTTCGTTCAGAGTCGTCAATTTGTCCGCATCGACTAACGCGAGTTTGGTTTTGCAAATGGGACATTGAAGTCGAGCGAGAAAGCTATCGTCCATTGGGGAGAGATTTCCTTGTACGTATCCACAGCGGTTGATCCGTGGCGGCCTTATTACTGAATATTGTTTGAGGAGTAGTATTGGACGGACTACAGACTCCCGTCCCTTTCAGTGCAAACAAATAAACTCTACCGTTCCGATTGCCGATCTAAACAGATAGGGCAACGCGATGGCTCGGTGCACAGACAGGATTATGGATGGTGTCGATGATCCTTCGGCACCTACAGCTTACCGGCAACTTGTGACTTTCCCAACCCTCTCTCCGAACCGCAAAAGTCGCAATTAGCACGACCAACCACGCAGCACGAGCAACCAAACAAGCACACAACCACTCAGCACGACCAACCAAACAGCACGACCAACCACGCAGCACGAGCAACCAAACAGCACACAACCACACAAACCGCACACAAATAGCGTTGGGATGTAAGTTTGTAGAGAACGACTCGTGCCATGGACCGGTACGAGTGCGAACCGGATCGCGGATTGCGATTGGAACTTAGGGAGGAGTAGAGTAATGCGTCACGAGGTTTTTAATGTCGTTGGTGTGGTTTGTTTCCTTACGTCGTTTCCGTTGCTAGCTGAGGAGCAGCGATATACAGAGCGGATTCCTACGGCTACAGTGCGGATGGAGCAGCAGACGGTCACAACGTACTCCCAGCGACCAACTACTCAATCGCACGAGTTCAATCGAGTTGTGTACGATCCGGTGGTAAGCTACCAATGCCAACGACGCGTGGTCGGCTGGTTGAATCCGTTCACTGGCCCGTACGAGACCTATCAGGTGCAACCCGTGGTGACGTGGCAACCTCGGGTCGAGAAGGTGGCGTATTCAACGACTCGATATAACACGGTGCCGGAAACTAGGGTGGTCGAGCGACCGGTTCGCTACCTTGGGTTTGTCGATCGGCAGCGGACAGTGAATGTCGAGCCGGCTCGAGAGTTCGTCCCTGTTGTCGCTCGCGAGCGTTCGAGTTTCCAGCACACGATAGCGGCGGACTCAGGTGTGGCATCTCAGCCCATTACTGCTCGTCCGACTAACAACTACGCTCCGCGTTACGGCGGAGTTGGGAGGTTGGACGGCGATTATCCCCGACACGCCATGGGGCCCACGTCAACGATGCGTTAACCGTCAAAGCTGCAGCGTTACCAGAATGGGAACCGAGGAATAAACTGCGTCGCGTTGCTGCGGAACTTGTCCCAGGTGGAGCGATCCTCGGTTTCGTCGACCGTGTTAATTTCGGTGGGATTTGGTCGGAGCGGAATGGGGGCTTGCGCCATTCGGCCGTTGCCACGGGTGGTGTTTTCTTCCAGGTAGCGTGGCCAAAAGCTATCGATAAAGCGTTGGCACTCGACGATGTCGTTTTTGTTTTCCAGGTCGATTTGGGTTTGGGCACGATCGAAAACGAGTTGTCGTCTTTCGAGATCGTGGAGCCAAGGTTCGTAGACTTGCACGTTATCGATCCACACGGTTCCTGGTGTCATTAGATCGAAACCAATACGTAAGTCTGTCAGATCGTCGGCCAGGATAAAATCGAAGGGGAAGCGAATCGCGGTTCCCCATTCGGTTTGAATCGGTTGGGCGTCGCCACCCATTTCAAAGAAGCGGTAGTAGATTTCGTCGTTGGGCAACTTGCCTTCGACGGAAACTCTCAACTTGGGCTGCACTTCCGTTTGGTTGGTGCGGATCCAGGCTTGCACTGCCAGACGACCGGATTTGGGTGGAATGATGGGGGCCGACCGGACCCACGCAACTTGTCCCTGCTGTTCAATCCGCAGTGAGTGGTTACCGTGATTCTTCGATGTCGCGTCGACTGCAACCGTGATACCACTCGCCTTCTTAAAGTCCCAATCGGCGGGATTCTTGTTCAGGTCAAGCTGCTCGAAGCTTGGATTGGAGATCAGTGGAGTCGGTTTTAGGTAGTCCTGTCGGAGCTTATCGGCTTGCAGTAGAACATTGCTGATGTCCTGCTGAAGAGCTTGCTTGACCTCATCTAGCAGGACGTTGGAGTACGAGGAAGTCCAGCCGGTGATTTTGGCAGTGGGCGCGGTCAGCGCGGCGGCGACGAAGTCGTAGGGTTCGAGTTGGACGGTCCAAGTCGCTTTACCTTCGCGTGGTGAAAGTCTCGCGCGGGGACGACTATCCAGTGGAACGAGTCCACAGTTTTCGGGGACGCTTAACTGAAGTTCAACGGTAATCGGCCACGGTCCGTTATTTACCAAGTAGAAATAACGATTGTTGTCCGAGGCATTCGTTCGCACGACAACAGTCTTACTCTCCGCCTCATCCGTGGTCGCTACGGTTGTAAACGGAGCCATCGGCAGTTGCATGAATGAATCGAACATTGGACGCAGGGACGCTTCGCGACCCAACGGGATCATCCAGCCCGCATCGATCAGAATCTGAGAGTCCATCGCCGCCATCGCTTGGGCGAAGAGTCTCCTCGAGTGATGGTTTGCCGCGACCGGATGCGCATCGAGCCGCATTCTTGTTTTGTTCTTACCAAACGGGCTCAGTGCGTCGAATGTTGCTAGTCGTCGATTAAGTCGGTTGTGTTGAACGGACGCGGCGAGGAAATTTGCTTGTTTAAAGTAGTCATCGGCCTTCGGATCGTTGAGAGCCATTTCGACAGCTTGTCCGCGGATGGAAGTCAGTGGCCCTTCGCGATATTGTCGAACGAAGACGACTCCATTCTGTTTGCTAAACAGCTTAGAATTGAGCCCGGTTCTCAGTAATGCCTGCTCGATGTCACCCCGCCATGGCAATGCCGGGCGTAGGTCCTTGGCAAATTGTTTCGCGTGCAGCAGGTCCCCGACGTGTAAGTAGAGCTTGGTGTTACCAAGCTGTGCGACGTCGTCGTGGATTTGTTGATAGAAGGCGGCGAGCGTCATGGCCCGCCATTTCAACCATTTGTTGCGGAATGCCGGCGCGGCCGCCGGACCATTTCCCGGTGCTCGCAGCAACGCTTGTATTTTTTGCGGAATACCGTCTGGAAGGGACTCGCCCATGTCGCGTTCAAAACGAGCGATCGTGACTGCGTCCATTCCCCATTCCGCATCGGGCAAGGAACTGAAACTGTTGACGTCGAATTGAATCGAGACACCACCAAAAGCAGGATGGTGTCCGTAACGACTGGTCAATTCAACGATGACTCGCCGCATCGCCGTCTGCACGCGGGGATCCAGCGGATTGTAGTAAGGAGCCGCGCCCCGTTCGCTGCCATAGCGATCCACCCACGTACGTCCGCTACTATCCACCAAGCGGATTCCGACTTCGCTGCGGTCGTTTGTGCGGAGCAACTCTTCGAGTTCCGGCAACGGCGAACTGAATTGCAATGAGGGAACAAACTTCAATTTGGCGATGTCGAATTGTCTCAGCAACATTTCGACGACATCTTTCTTGATTGGGTCCTGGCCGGTTCCAAAGAACGTCCCCATGTCGTGTTGCGGTGTGGAATTCAGCAGTTTGCTGGGATATAGCGTGCTGCCATCCGAATAAACATTCACCGACGCCGCGTTGTAGCCGCCGTAGTGCAAATATTGAATCAATCGATCGCCGCCGTCAAAGAACGTCGTCCAATCGTCAAGCGTACTGTTTCGCTCGGGGGAATATTTTTCGTAGGCCGCGAAGTTCTCGGTGAAGTGTGGCCGAGTGTAATGAGCCATTACCAAGCGGTGATTAGTGGCAACGGCCGTAGGCGGACCGGCAGTCAATTGAGATGGTCCTTGCAAGACTCTAATCTTGCCGAACATCGCGTCTCGACTGTTACTCAAGTTCGTCACCAACAGAAACGGTGACGTGGTGCGGGGCCAGAATAGAATCTGATGCCGCCTCAATCCTCGCGTTTCACTCGGGAGCGGATCGCGGACCGACACGGCGGAATCAAAACGGAGAGTCGTAATCTGACCAGAATCATCCGGTTCAATGATACTGATCCCAATAATCTGTTCGATATCGCTGGGGTATTCGATTTCCAGCAAGTGCGGAGTTTGTGTTTGGCTGATCGCCAAAGGGAAGCTTTGCCAGGAATCCGGGCCCAGGCTCAAAAGCATCGTGTCGCCATAGGGACGCGGCGTAACAGACCCGTGACTGATCGGCTTTTGATTCCCGCCAGGGATCCGCCGCGCAAGCCATTCCAGCCAGCCGCCCGGATTGACGGGGTCGAGGTCCATCTTGGACGACCAGTCGGCGCTGCGGCCTGCTGTGGGAGGTCCCACGACGACTACTTGAATTGAGCGTTGAGCCAACGGTCGGTTCGCCGCCAATGGATTGGTAACGAAAGAACTCTTCCGCGGAGTTACCGTCAGGCGAATATCGTAGGCGCCCGGCGCTTTCGGCAATTCCACCGCGACGTTCGGTTGACTCGGCAATTTGCCGAATTCGTCCGCAGCTATCTTAACCGGTTCGGTGCGAATAATACTTCCAGTCCGACTCTCAATCAATTCGACTTGCAAGTCGACGTTTTGTTTCGGCTTGACGGAGATCTCGTGCGCGTGCAAAGCAAAGCGAAACGTTTCGCCAGGAAGATAGA
>JBLHLE010000376.1:0-6878 GCA_047620805.1 Pirellulaceae bacterium | reverse complement strand
CCCGTTTCTGTCTACGAGCGCAGAGGATCTCGCCGAATCGAGACCAGTTTCCAGCGAGACCAGTTTCCAGCGAGACCAATTTCCAGCGAGACCAGTTTCCAGCGAGACCAGTTTCCAGCGAGACCACTTTCCAGCGAGACCAATTTCCAGCGAGACCAGTTTCCAGCGAGACCAATTTCCAGCGAGACCAGTTTCCAGCGAGACCAATTTCCAGCGAGACCAATTTCCAGCGAGACCAGTTTCGACGGCTGAATTGTGACCCGAAAGCAACCGCCATGGGAGCCAACGGACAGTATGGAAGTTGGACGGAACGGCGAAGCTAGAGCGATACACTCGATCGTAGCCCAGACAGCCTGCCTGATAGGCAAACAACGTGCATCGCGTTATCTGCGAGAGACGTTTCCGGTCTAGGTGTAGCTGTATCCAGCCCTGAATTCGTAATCTCGATTGAAGTTGCCGAACGTCTTGCCGGCGCGATGTTTGATCGCAATGATGTCAGCTTTACCCAAAGGGTTGCCGCCGAGATAGAACTTCGTCTTCTTGTTAAAGTATTGCGAATCGAGCACTGCTTCGATTCCCTTAAGCGTTATCCGGTTCCCCGAGGCGTAGAATTTCTCGAGATTGGCAAGCAGTGGATTCTTTGCCAGGGCGATCATGGCGTCGTCGCTGATGGTTGTCTGTGTAAAGTCTAAGTAAGTGATATTCTTCAAGTGACTCAGCAGCAACGCGAACGCACCATCTTGTACCACGTGCCATCGAATTGACAATGATTCGAGTTTGCTGAATCGTGGCTCCTCGAACGCTCGTTCAAATCCACGTTGAACTCCTTGGAGGTTGAGGCTCTTGAGCGGTAGGACAAATTCGGATTGCCCGAAGTCGCGGAGGGCGGACTCTGTGAAGCCATTGTCTATCCCCCAACTCGCTCCGAGTTTCAGCAACTCCAGCGATCTGAGTCCAGCCGATCCGGCAATTGATCGGAGAGACGCGTCCGAGAGTTGGCTTCTCAGCGAGAGTTGTTGTAAAGCAACCGCTCGATTTGCAACGTGAGCTGTAGTGGTGTCGTCAACGAATGTCCCGCTCAAGAATAGCGCAGTGATGTGGTCGAGCAACTCGGTCTCCGATAAATCCCTGCCTGGCGACGTGATTTCATCGGAATGGATCGATAGCTTTTCGAGACCCGTTAAGTGGGGCGAGCGAATAAAGGCTCGGAAATTCGGTTGGTCGATTCGCGAGTTACGAATTACCATTTCGCAGAGCCGTGAAAGCTGCGAGAGGTTGGCAATTTTATCAAAGCTTTTACAAATTCCCTTTAACCTTACTCGGCGAACTGGGGCACGCGCGAAGATTCTTTCGGCATGCTTCAGGAATCGAGTCGGAGTCAATTCGATCTGTTCTACAAATCCAGCTCGATACTCCTCTTTGCTCGTCGTGATTTCGCGGATGCTGCCGAAACCCCCGACTTGCTTGAACAACTTGCGTTCTTTGGCTTTGAGCGTGGTGTACCCCCGCTGCTTGGGCGAATTGTTTTCAATTTGATACTGCAAGCGAATGACTTCGCATCGCGGATCTCCATGCTCCTCGAGCCAGTCGGCAAAAACCAACCTCGGCTCGAGGTCGCCGGGGTTGGCAAGGATCTCTTGGTAGAGAGGATTTTCTAATTCCGTTGCCATCGCAGCACACCTTTACAATGCCGTTGATGTGGCCGCGATAATGAGACTGCCCTTCGCATGGCTTTTAACGTGTCCCG
This sequence comes from Pirellulaceae bacterium, assembly GCA_047620805.1. Classification (GTDB taxonomy): domain Bacteria; phylum Planctomycetota; class Planctomycetia; order Pirellulales; family Pirellulaceae; genus JBLHLE01. Next base: position 5,131 of record JBLHLE010000376.1, on the reverse strand, counting down.
ATCGCCGCATATCCAAAGACGATTGTATGCCATGCAAAGATCATGGTAAGCCCGTAGTAGCCAAGTTTTAGGAACCAGTTACGCAGGTACGGCTTCGCATCAAAGATGCTGAATTGAATAATCAGCCGGGTTCCCCAGAAGATCGCGATATAGGCGCAGAAAGCACGAGCCAGTGGTTCTCCCGAAGCCAATGTCGTTGAAAAGCAGAGCGAAATTATGCCGAAGGCGATGATGTTGATCACCAAATAGCCGCCCGCAACGAGGATCCAATGCTGCATCAACGGGGCGAGTTTTGGGAGCTCCTCTTTGAAGTTCAGTTCTTTAGGGACCTGTGCACTTCCGATCAGAGTTCCTAAATGCAGTACACCTGAAATGAAGATCATGGTCTCGAGCGATAACATGTCCGTTTCCTCTTGCTGGTTGATCACTTCGTTTATGCGTTCGCTGAAGTGCTCGTTTAGCTACTTGTTTAGCTGATCAATGGAATGATGACGTTTTGAACGAAGGGGGGATGGAAGAGCCAGTAGGCCGGGGCGATGACAAACAGCAGTGCAAAGCACCAGCCGTAGATTCCGTTGCCGATCGGTATTCCGCGCTTTGCTCCCCACCGCTCAACCGTCAATCCCAAAGCTTGCAGCAGAAAGTAACAAGTCGGCAGTCCATAGCCCGCGCCGGCGGGGAGGGAGATTGCCAATTCGTGGACCAGTCCCGAGAAACCGAAACTCAGCCAAGTCGCAGTCGTCATGTTCCAGTATTTCGCCGAAGGACGGAGGACGAACGAATGCGCGAAATCTCGAAAAGCTCGATTCCAACGTCGGCTCCAGAACTCGCTGATCGAAGTCGCTAGTATCGGAGCGTTCATAATCGGTGCTACGTTACGGCCAACTCGTCGCCATGCCAATGCCACTAAATGCAGACAGCCAAAGTGAAAAGCGAAGATGATTCCTGCCATCGTCAGCCAGCCGCCTGCGATCAGGTTTTGGCCGATTATCCACCGCGATGCGACAAACAAAGTAACACCTAATAATGTTTTACTGACTGCAAAGAGCCACTCCGAATTACTCGGGGCCGCGGGCGCCTCGTCCTTGCCAAAGAAATTGTTGGCTTGCAGTCCCGGCCAAGCAACAAACCAATACAATTGATCTCGTACGCTCGGGCGACCGCGACGAGAAGAATAGTCGACGAGCGTCTGGATCTTCAAAACCAGAAAAATCAGGACCGTCGCCACAATCATCTTTCTGGGGCCCGTGCATGGAAACACTAGAATACCCACGCCAATCAACACTAGAGCCACTATCCAAAGCCAGTTACGCATTTGGCCATTTCCCGAGTTGAGCGGTCCTGCCGCGATCCAAGGACTCGTTGGCATCAATTCCATGCCATCGACATAACCGCTCGAAATCGAGCCAATTAACAGGTCTTACCGAGTTTTTTGGGCACCAATGTTTTGATCGCCACGCCCATCAACGCGCGAAGTTGGCTAAAATTGGATAGCCCTAGATCACGATCTTAAACACCGAGAATTCCACAATGAGAAACCACCTTACTGTCCTTCTGTTTCTGGTCGCATTGAGTCCACACTGCTATGTTTTGTCCGCCGCAGAAAAGAGCGACGGTGGCCAGAACATCGCCAAGCCAAATATCATCGTCATCTACACCGATGACCAAGGGTTTGGCGATGCGAGTTGTTTGAATCCCGCTGCAAAGTTCAAGACGCCGAATCTCGATCGCCTGGCTGCGGAGGGTTTGAGCTTCACCAACGCGCATTGCTCCGACACAGTATGTACACCGTCGCGATACGGGTTGCTTACCGGACGCTATTGCTGGCGAACGACGAAGAAGACTGGAGTCTTGGGAGCTGAGGCAGAGTGCCTGATCAAGGACAACCGCACGACATTGGCGACGCTGTTGCGCGACAGTGGTTACCAAACCGCGATGGTCGGTAAATGGCACTTGGGGATGGACTTTCCTGGAGACGCGAAAAGTCGCGACTGGTCCAAACCGGTTGAAGACATGCCACTCGATAAAGGTTTTCAGTACTTCTACGGTATTCCAGCTTCGTTAAACTACGGAGTGTTGGCGTGGTTTGAAGGACGACATGCCAAGGTACCGCCGACATTGTTTACGGCCAAGAAGCCAAACGCTCGACACGTCGACTATCGCATCAAACCGCCCTACCAACGAACTCCCCGACAAACGCTCAAGGTGGTTGGCACGATTGGCATGGAAGTCGCACCTGACTTCATCGATAACCAGTGTCTAACTCGCTTCACCGACAAAGCGATTGAGTGGATGAAAGGCAAAGCTAACGACGCCAAAGAAGGAAAGCCCTTCTTCCTGTATCTGCCCTATACCTCGCCCCACTATCCCGTGTGCCCGCTGCCAGAGTTCTGGGGGCAAGGTAAATGCGGTGGTTATGGCGAGTTCGTAATCGAGACGGACTATCACGTCGGACGCGTCTTGGAGTTTCTCAAAACGAGTGGACTCGATGAAAACACTATGGTTGTTTTCTCGAGCGATAACGGTCCGGAGACTTCATGGAAGAAGCGGATCGACGACTTCCAGCATCACAGTAATGGACCATACCGCGGAGGAAAACGCGACATTTACGAAGGGGGCCATCGGGTGCCATTCTTCGTGCGTTGGCCAAATGGAATCAAGCAGGTGGGTCGCGAGTGGAACGGACTGGTTGGGCAAACCGATTTGCTCGCCACATTCGCCGAGCTGCTCAAAGTGGATTTACCCGCAGGCGGAGGGGAGGACAGTCAAAGCTTTGCGGACGTGTTATTGGATCCCGATTCGGAGCATCAAAGACTGCCCGTCATCAGCCATTCGGCGAGCGGCCGTTTCGCAATTACCGACGGGACCTGGAAACTCGTTATGCCTCATCGAAAATTGAAAGCTGAACTCTATGACCTGTCAACTGACGAAGGCGAATCGAGCGACGTAATCGGAAGCCATGCTGAGATTGCTGCGGAGTTGGAAAAGAAGATTACAGCGATTGTCTGCAACGGACGTACGACCGCTGGAACCGTGCAGGCAAACGACACAGGCTATTGGAGCGACTTGTCGTGGCTCAAACCCGCGAAGTACGATGCGTTGACAACAGCGAAGTAGCCGCATTGCTTGTTACCTCTCCAACGCAACGTCAGGAGAAGTACTGAAAACTGCGATCAAATCGCCGCGGATTAGACGAGATTTGAGTTATTTGGCTTTAGAGTTATCGAGTATCATGTAATTAACCGTTGCTGATGTACAGTCGAAACGCCGCCATAGAGGGCGAAGATGGAACTCTGCTTGACCGCAGGCTGGAGTTGTATGGTTCCAGTAATTCGCAAACTCATGTCAATCGCAACTATCCATGACTACTGACGGGGTAGGCACTAGTCGTGTCCATGATGGAAATCCAGCAACACTACCAACCTCGAGGTGCACTTTGTGAAATATTTACGTGTCAACTTGCCTGCATTTGTTGCAGGCTCACTTCTTCTGTTTAGCCTGACTACCCATGCCGCAGAGCGGCCGTTGGCAACTATCTTTGACACGGATATTCGGAATGACGTCCATGATGTGCTGGCCTTGGAGATGATTCACGCTCTACAGTCGGATTCTGGAAGCCTTGCAGCTATTGTCTAGCGAACCTCCAAATGTCGCCAACCAAAGCAGTGTTCTGTAAAGCAGTGTTCTGTAAAGCAGTGTTCTGTAAAGCAGTGTTCTGTTCGCCACGATGAAAGCCGCGTTTCCGATGAACACCTCAAAGCCACGTATCGCTGTCCTCGGCTCCATCAACATGGACCTCGTTATAGGTTGCGCGACATTGCCATTGCCGGGGCAAACGATCTTGGCTCATTCGGCAGTCGAGATCTGTGGTGGCAAAGGTGCCAACCAGGCAGTTGCAGCTGCTCGCGCAGGCGGCAGCGTCACGATGATTGGTCGAGTGGGCGTCGACGCGTTCGCCGATCGGCTTTTAGACAATCTGTGTCTGAACGAAATCGACTTTCAGCATGTCCTCCCGACGCCGCAGTCGCCAAGCGGCTTGGCAGTCGTTTCGGTGGAGGCCAGCGGGCAGAATTCTATCGTTGTCGTTCCCGGTGCGAATGGGCATGTTTCAGTTGACGACGTCGAAGCTGCTCGTGTCGCGATCGAGTCCAGCGATATCTTGTTGCTACAACTGGAGGTCCCGATCGCTACAGTGGTGGCCGCGATCAAGATTGCCGCAGCTGCTGGTGTTCGAGTCATGTTGGATCCCGCTCCCGCTCCTAAAATGAACATGATTCCGCCGGACTTATTACACGTGGATCTGATCTGTCCCAACGAGTCTGAAGCAGCAGAAATTGTCGGGCGAGAAGTGAATGCGCTCGCCGAGATAGAATCGGCCGCTCGCGAATTGCATGACCGAGGAGCGAAGAACGTGGCAATCACGTTGGGAGAGCGCGGGACATTACTGTTCGACGGGCAGCAAATGCATCTCGTCGAGTCGTTCAGTATCGATGCGGTTGACACCACGGCCGCGGGTGATGCCTTTGCCGGTGCGCTGGCTGTAAGTTGGACTTTGGGTTCGTCGCTACTTGAGGCGGTGCAATTTGCTAATGCTGCCGGAGCTCTGGCGGCTTCGCGAGCGGGAGCGCAGCCAAGCATGGCCACACTCGACGAAATTAAACGCCTCATTGCGGGGAATTGAGCCGGAAGATCTTACGAATTGTCAAGTTAAGATCTCTTTCAGCACTCGGCCATGGACGTCGGTCAATCTAAAATCGCGGCCAGCATGCGGGAAGGTTAGCTTCTCGTGATCTATCCCAAGCAGATGGAGGATGGTCGCGTGCATGTCGTGTATGTGCACTCGATTCTCCGTCGCGTAGTAACCGTAGTCGTCGGTGGCACCGTAGTGTAGCCCGGCCCGCAGACCTCCGCCGGCCATAAACCAAGTGAAGCCGTGCGGGTTGTGATCTCGACCACTATTACCTTCCAATGTAGGCGTTCTGCCGAATTCGCCGCCCCAGATAACCAGCGTCTCATCGAGCAGACCGCGTCGCTTCAAGTCGGTGATTAGGCCGGCAATCGGACGATCAACTTCCGCGGCGAGGCGCGGGTGGTTGGTGAGTAGATTGCTATGGTCATCCCATGTGATCTT
>JBLHLE010000375.1:0-6879 GCA_047620805.1 Pirellulaceae bacterium | reverse complement strand
CGACGGTATCCGACAACTTTGTTTTAATCACTACCCAGCCGACACTACCCAGCCGACACTACCCAGCCGACACTACCCAGCCGACACTGGGTCGCCTAATTGGATGTTGCCTTCACCTCGTTGATCGAGCTTTGTATTGATCGTGAATCGGTAGTAGTGGTCAAATATTTCGGTGGGTGAGGTCGCTGGTAGGTGCATTTGGCGCTGTGTTGCGAATCTCTTTTGAAACAACGGAGTCTCATTTCCCGTGGTCGGATCGCGAGTTGGTACGACACAACGGCCACAGATTCCCGTTGCTTGCCAACTAACATCGCCGATCCGAATTGGGCCACTTTTAGGGGCGGCGAACTGATCTTCCCAGAACGGCGTGTCGGCTGTGACGACAATGTTGCAGCGCATGCGACGAACAAGTTCGTCGGGGGTGAGTCCGTCGAACCACGACGCCACCTCGCGTAGGCTTGCGTCGCTGACGATCGTTGGTCCCAGCGCGTCGGGATCGTCGGGAAAACCGACTTGGTTGTCCACGATCAATCGCAAACTGCATTCCAGCTTGTCGCTGAGCCACTCTTCGATCAATCCTTGTTGCTGGTCGATGTGAAACTTGGCCGCGGGGGCGTTGTCCCAACTAAATTCGATTCGCTTCATTGTGACGTCAAAATGGGCACGAATTCGGTGGATCAGTGGACTTCGCTTTGCGTTGAATACTTTACCTGCATCGTCGACGATCGCGTAACGACGGTCGTGGCGGAGCATGCCACTGGATAAGACATCGACAGCCGGCACTTCCACGCCATCCAGAGATTTAATGGGGTAGACGACGATTTTCTCGACGGTTTTCTCGACGGTGTTCGCGACGGTGTTCATTGGCAGGTTTTACACTCTTGTATGAACGCAAAAAGGCCGCGGAGGCAGATGCCACCCACGGCCGAATTTTGCAATGCTATTTGCTTTTGACTTTGATTAGGATTCACCAACTAACGCTGGGTTCTGAATAAGACGTTCAACACCATCGCCTTTGGCGATGACGACGACTCCCCCGTCGCTGACGGTAAATCCGCGTTGGCGATCGAGCTCCAAGTCGTAACCGATTTCGATTCCAGGTGGAATCTTTACGCCTTTATCGATAATCGCTTTGCGAATCCGAGCGTGGCGACCAATATCGACGCCCTCAAACAGAATCGAGTCTTCCACGGAAGCGTAGCTGTTGATCCGGCAGCCAGGACTCAAGACGCTGCGTTGAACTGTTCCTCCCGAAAGGATACACCCTTGGCAGATAATGCTGTCCATGGCAAACCCCTTGCGGTCATCTGCCTCAACACTACCGAAGACAAACTTCGGCGGTGGCAGGATGTGCTGGTAGGTGCGAATTGGCCAATTCTCATCGTACATATTCAGTTCGGGATCGACTGTAATCAGATCCATATTGGCAGCGTAGTAAGCGTCCAGGGTACCAACATCCCGCCAGTACGCGTCAGTCTTGCGATTCTCATCGCGAAACGGAAACGCGAATACTCGGTGAGTATTGATGATCGCAGGGATGATGTTGCGACCGAAGTCGTGAGCGCTGCTTGGATCAGTCGCATCTCGCAGCAACTGATTGAAGAGGAAGCGAGCCGTAAAGACGTAGATTCCCATTGATGCCAAGCAGTGCTGATCGTCGCCCGGAATAGTCTTGGGTTCAGCTGACTTCTCTTCGAAGCCGATGATGCGATCGGTTTCGTCGACCGCTATCACACCAAACTCCCGTGCTTCGGTCGGATCAACTCGCAGGGCACCGATCGTTAGATCAGCGTTCTGCGCTTTGTGGTAGTCGACCATCTTCTCGTAGTCCATCTTGTAGATGTGATCACCTGCCAAGATGATTACGTGCTCTGGGTTTTCTTTTTCCAGCGCGTAGATGTTCTGATAGACCGCATCGGCGGTCCCTTGGTACCAATGTTCATCGATCCGTTGTTGCGGTGGCACAACATCGATAAACTCACCGAGCTCGCGAGCAAAAAAGCGTCGCCAGCCGTGATTGATGTGACGGTCCAAACTCATTGCCTTGTACTGAGTCAGTACGAGCATCTTGCGGATGCCGGCGTTCAGGCAATTCGAAAGGGTAAAGTCGATAATTCGGTAGTTTCCCCCAAAGGGGACAGCTGGTTTTGCGCGATCACGTGTTAGAGGCTCTAACCGGGACCCTTTTCCACCTGCCAATACAACTGCAAGCGTGTCTCTCATGATGATGACTCCATCTGCTGCTTCCAAGCGGCTCAATGCCGAGTCGATTGGTATTCTAGCGGTTAATTGGAGCAGGCTGAATAGGAAGATAAGCGAATCTACCCGAAGTTGTCAATAAAGCCCGCCTCTAACGATCTAGGTAACTTTTTCGGTCAGGCTGACCTTGTCGCATAAGTAGGCCTTTAAATATGTGAGGTTGTTTCGGTTATTAGCGTTGATTGCACCCAGCAGATGCCGATGGGACCGGTTTTGCCGAGGATTGTGGCGGTTTTTCCGATTTCTAGCGACGGGAACACGCACACAATATGAATGGACGATATATAAATCCGTATCCGTAATGCCTCCAAACCATAGCCGCAATTGCCAAAGCCTGAACTCTGGCGAGCCTAGCTACCAGCGAATTTTCAGTCGAAATTAAGAATCGAAAAGCGTTGTAGCGCCTATTCCGCCCACTTTTGTAGCCACAATTCGAACATCAGCAATGACCAGAGTCGATAGGAATGATCGAACCGCATGGAGTTGTGGTCTGCAATGAGGTTGCGAATGGTGTCGGGGCGGAAGAATTGATGCGACTTTGTGTTGTCGCCAAGCAATGTGTCGCGCGTGAGATCTTTGAGCGAATGGCGGAACCACTCAGCAATGGGCGCCCCGAATCCCATCTTCTTTCGTTTCCAAATGGTCGCTGGTAAAAGATCGCCGAAAGCTTGTTGCAGGATTCGTTTGCCACGCCCCCATCGATACTTGAGGTGAATTGGAAGGCTGGCAGCGAATTCGACGAGCCGATGATCGAGCATTGGCTGCCGACATTCGAGCCCGTGGGCCATCGTCGTGATGTCTACCTTCGTCATCAGGTCGCAGGGCAAGTAGGTGGCGAGATCGGTGAGCGATGCCGTGGTAACAACATCGCGAGATTCCGCTTTGCTCCAATTCGACTTAAGAAATGTGTGGGGATCGGAGCCGGGAAGTTGTTCCAGGAAATCGTCCTGGTAAAGTTCGCCGCGTTGAGACTCCTGGAATATGGCGACCCATTCGAGGTACCGTCGACTGGGTGATTGCGCGATCGACTGACTGAACCTCTTTGCTCGTCGCAGTAACGATTTTTGTCGGACTCCGGGAAGCGCTTGCCAGATGCGCAGTCCCATAAGCCATTGAATGGGTGGCATCGCGTCGATGCGGCTGCCAAGTCGCGCTGCTCGGTATCGTTGATAACCAGCGAACAATTCATCGCCGCCGTCTCCGGAGAGTGCGACCGTAACGTGTTCGCGAGCTTGTTGAGCGACGTGCCACGTGGGCACCGCGGAGCTATCGCCAAACGGTTCGTCGAAATGGTGAGCCAGTTGTGGCAACAATTCGGCAATGTCACCGGTCACTCGAAATTCGTGGTGGTCCGTACCAAGGTGTTTGGCGACAAGCTTGGCATGGCTCGTCTCATCGTATTCCGGATGTTCAAATCCAATCGAAAACGTCTTAATGGGTCGATCAGAAAATTTCGACATCAGCGCGACGATCAGCGACGAGTCGACGCCCCCCGATAAGAACGCGCCGAGCGGCACATCGCTCTGCATTCGCAATTGGACAGAATCGGTGAGTAGTCGCTTGAGTTCTTCAGTTGCATCTGCGGGATTCCAGTCTCGCTCCGACGTAGGATCGAGCTTCCAATAGGGGCGCACCTGCAGTCGATCTTTTTCGAAAACTGCAACGTGACCAGGGGCCAGCTTCTTGATGTTCTTGAAGATCGAATTGGGATGCGGAACGTATTGATAGGTTAGATATTCGTCGATCGCTCCGGGGTCGATTGTGCGATCGATTCCCGGAATTTGAAGTAGACTCTTCAATTCGCTGGCAAAGGAAATTCGAGATGGTTCGACGTGGTAAACCAACGGTTTCTGGCCCATGCGGTCGCGCGCGAGCACGAGCCTGTGATTGGAGCTGTCCCAGATCGCAGCGGCGAACATGCCGTTGATGTGTCGAAAGCAATCGGGACCTTCGTCCTCGTATAAATGAACTAACGATTCAATATCTGAGTTAGTGCGGAAGGCGTGTCCGTTGCCCTCGAGCCGATTGCGAAGACTTTGGTAGTTGTAAATCTCACCATTGCAGACGACCCACACCGTTTTGTCTTCGTTGTGCATCGGCTGCTGCCCGCCGTCGATATCGATAACGGATAGACGGCGAAAACCGAGCGCGACTCCCGGTAGGTCCTCGAAGGGGGGCCGCGAGCGAAAGTCGCCAGCAAATGTCCCGCGTTCATCGGGGCCGCGATGGGACAGGACCTCCATCATCTTATCGACGGTTGCCGGTGCGATGGCGAGTCGTTCGTCAGTCCATAAAGCGCCGGCAATTCCGCACATGTGATCCCTGTTCCTTCCTAACCCAGTTCTCGCGTAACCCAGTTCTCGCGTAACCCTGTTCTCGCGTAACCCTGTTCTCGCGTAACCCTGTTCTCGCGTAACCCAGTTCTCGCGTAACCCTGCTCCTTGCCTCACTCAGTGCAATCCAGTCACGAGTTGAAGTCAGTGTGGTTGATCACACGATAGTCTAGTCTATCTTGCCCGAGCAGTCGCAGTTGCTCGAGTCGATAGCGGACTATTTTCTGGCACTGGTACACGGCTAGACCCGCGCCGGATTCTGTTCCTCGTCGCGGCGAGCATGACAGAAGACTCGCGACAGCCATTCATTCGATCATTTCGCTGCCGAATCTTTCTTACTCTCCGGCGCGACTTTTTTTGTCGGTGTCCGCCGGCTTTTTCTTGTCGGGGGCGGCAGTGTTTTTAACTGCATCTTTAACTGATTCTCCATCGCTGCCGTTTTCTTTCGTCTCAATTTCGACTGGCGCGGTGGCGATAACTCGAAACGTTCGCGCGGATCTGAAAATGCGGTCAAGTCGATCGGTCGTTTTGATTTGAAGGAGATGAGCTCCAATTGGCAGGTCGCTCGGGAGATTAAGTTTCCACAGATGCGGTGATGGTTTTGGTCCAGGCAGATTCCGCCACGTCTTATCTTTGACTGCGTTGTCGCGTTCTTGGATCGCTTTGTAATGTGGATCGGCTTCCACTGACCGATTCATTTCAAGCCACTTATCTGAGCCCGCCAGTTGCATTTCGACTTTAGATTTTTCGGAGCCGTTGAAAACATTCACATACGCCATGGTTTCGCCCAGCTTGTCCGCTTCGATTTCCTCGGGCAGATGGATCCGCATTTGGTAGTCCGCCGGTTTACCGGCCACCTTGTAATCGAGGTGATATTTTTCACCGTCGAAGCTGATGATGGTGTAGCCGTTGGGTGCACCGTCGGCCATCAGTGTGTGCGGAATACCGCGTTCATCCGGAGCGCCTCCCCACCAACTGCCACTGACAGTTACGTTGATTACATGGTGGTGTGGTTCGGCACCCTGCCAACCATCTTTCTTGGTTATGTAACGATGCTCGTGATGGTGAGTATGACCGGAGATAGACATGCAAAATGGTCGCCGCTCAATCAAGCGGTACAACTCCTGCCGATCGCGGACGTCGATCAAGGGAATGTGCATCATTAACACAACGAGTTGATTTTCTGGGATCACTGCCAGATCGTTGCGAATGAACTCCATTTGTTCTTCGCCCAATCCGCCGCGATACGTACCGCGTTTCCCCTCTTCCTTGACATACCATTCGACGTCGTCGACGACCACAAAGTGAACCGAACCGTAGTCAAATGAGTAATACGCTGGACCGTAAACTCGCTCGAACGTCTCGTCGCTTTCGTGATCGTTTTTCGCGTCGTAGTTAATGTCGTGGTTGCCGATGACGTTGTACCAAGGGATACCAAGCATCGCGATGACTTGATTGTTCGGCTCGAAAAGATCGAGATTGTCGAACATGATGTCACCCAGAGTCACTCCGAAAGACGCTTTGGTGCCGATTAACTCTTCAACGACATCGTGTGCAATATAGTCGACTTCTTTTTGGTCGCGAGGTTGTGGATCGCCAAACATGATCGCCTGAAATTTCTGCGGCTCTTTCTGAGGATAGAGCGGGAAGTCGATCGATTCGGGGAGTGGCCCGGTAGCTTCAACGCCTTTGTATTTCAGATCGCGAGAACCTGCGGGCTTGTGTATGTAATAAAATTGTGGCAGCAGATCTTTGCTGAGCGGCGTCCGCCAACCGCTTGGTTTGACGACAAAGACGATGTCGTCGTTGTCCACTGTTAGTTTGTAACGTCCTTGGTCATCGGTGGTGACGATTTCACGACCGTTGGAGACGCGGATGCCGGCAAGCCGTTTTTCGCCGTCGTCGAGTTTTTGGTTATGATTATTGTCGTGGTAAACGACGCCAGTGGCGACGGTTTGTGATTGGATACGCGATACTTGACGGAGTTGTCGAGCAACGATTGCGTTCCAGACTTCATAACCTTTGTCGTTGAGATGCAAACCATCGTCGGCAAATAGATCTTCCATTGGTTTTCCGTCTTCGCCAAACATCGGTGTAGCGATGTCGACGTAGTGCCAACGAACATCTCGGTAAGTGTAATCCTTTATCTGATCGTTGGCGGCCTTCATTTTGGCCCACATGTCCCATCGTTTGACGCTGGGTTTAATGGGAATGAACACCACTTGGGTCTGAGGGAGATGTTCGCCTACCGTCGTTAAGAACTGTTTGTAGTCGACGAAAACCTGGT
>JBLHLE010000374.1:0-6880 GCA_047620805.1 Pirellulaceae bacterium | reverse complement strand
TTTCCAACGGCTCAACAATCACGGCGAGGCGATTAATCGCTATCAGGTGCTACTGCAGGAAACCGCTTCTCCCCTTCGTCTGGAAGCTCAATTCGAAATCGGTCAATCCTACTTGGCAATGAACAAATTTGAACTGGCGCGTCGCAACTATCGCGATATGCTCAGCGAACATGCAGGAGCTGACTCGAATCTGCTGGCCGCAGCAACTTATAACATTGCCTTGACCTATCGCATGCCCCATCCCCGTACCGCTGGCGAACTAGACCTCGGCGTAACCGCTCTCCGCAACTTCATCAAATCTTACGGCGACCATAAACTTGCCAGTCGCGCGCATTTACAAATCGCACAAGCCTACCAGCACTATCGTCGGTATGGCGATGCGACTAGCACGCTCAATGACTTTCTGGCCGACGAGCGATACTCCGACCGGGATGAAGTTCCCGAAGCGCGAGTTCTGCTTGGGCAGTGCTACCAATTGCAAAAGAGTTTTGACAAAGCGCTCGAAACCTGGAGGGTCTATCTAACAAAGCATCCATCGCATCGGCAGTGGAGCCAAACTCAAAAACTGATCATCGACACCGAATACATCGTGGGGGCTGAAAAGCGGGCGGCCAAAGAATACGCTATCGCTCGCAACCTCTGGCAAACATTCCTCGCCAAATACCCACTCGATTCCCGCGCAGCTGCGACGTTGTTCGAGTTTGGGAAAATGGACTTCGAGCAGGAAAAGTGGCAAGCGGCAATCGACGACTGGCGTTATCTCGTCTCCAAATACCCGGGGACGAACCCAGCGTCCCGAGCTCAAATGGCGATCGCCACTACGCTTGAAGAGAAACTCGGCGACCTCGATAAAGCGTTGGAAGAATACAAGAAAGTCACCTGGGGCAACCAGCAATCTGCCGCCCAAGCACGGATCCAACGCCTGACAAACAAACAGTTAGTCGTGTCGACCGAACGGATCTATCGCACCAATGAGACTCCACAAATCAAAGTAATGGTCCGCAATCTCGAGAAACTCAAAATTCGCGGTTATCGAGTCGATTTGGAAACTTACTTTCGGAAAATGCACTTGGCAACTGGCCTCGAAAACCTCGACATCGCCTTGATCGATCCCGATATCGTATTCGAGTACGAAGTCCCAGACTATCAACAATACAAACTCTCCGAGTGCTTAATTGACATCGAGTCGAAGGAAAAAGATGAGAACAAGAAGCCGAGTGTGATGGTGGTCACCATTGGAAGTGATGAGCAAGAGGCAACTACAATGCTGTTGCGATCGAATTTGGATATCGTTGTAAAAAGTTCCCGCGACGAATTGTTTGTCTATGCCCAAAACATGTTGACGGGTAAACCGTGGTCGGGCGCCCGCCTACTAATTTCCAATAACTCGGAAGTGTTCGCAGAAGTTGAAACGGGCAAGGACGGCGTTTTTCAAGGCTCCTTTGAGCAACTTAAATCTTGCCACGACGTGCGCGTCTTCGCCGCGGCAGATGACAACACCGCGTCCAATATCGTCTCGCTTCAAGGCATTGGGGTTTCTCAAGGTTTGGCCAATCGCGGCTACATATATACCGAGCGACCTGCGTATCGTCCCGCTCAAGTTGTCAACGTCCGCGGCGTCGTACGCAAAGCCTCGGGAGACACTTACGAAATCGAGGCAGGCAAACGATTCGAACTCCGGGTCCTCGATTCTCGCAATCGTTTGATCTGGCATGACGATGTGCATCTCAACGAATTCGGCAGCTTCCACGTTCATTTTCAATTGCCCGTAGGATCGCCACAGGGTGAGTATCGGGTGCTTGTCAACGACAACGACAAGCAACAATACCAAGGCAGCTTTTCCGTTTACGATTACAAACTCCAAAATATTTCGCTAAACGTCGATAGCCCGCGAACGATTTACTATCGCGGCGAAAAGATCACTGGAAAGATCCAAGTCAAGTATTACTACGGCTCGCCCGTAGTCGATGGCAGAATTCGATACCAACTGAGCAACGGACCACTGCAAGATGCCACAACTAACGATGAAGGCGAAGTGGAGTTTTCGTTTGAGACCAAAGAATATCGCGATCAACAGTCGTTAAACCTAGTGGTACAGTTCCCCGAACATAATATCAGCCAAAACACTCAATTCATTTTGGCCAGTCAGGGTTATTCCTATTCGTTCAACACTGATCGGTCGGTGTTCTTGGTGGGTGAAACATTCGAAACCACCGTAAAGACAGTCGACGCGGAAGGCAAACCGATTGGCAAGAAGTCAACCATCGAGGTCTTCCAGAAGACCAACGTAGCAGGCCAGATTGGCGAACGACTCATCGAAACGCACCAACTGGAAACCGATAAGGAAAGTGGATCGGCGAAGATCACCTTGGCTATGAAAGAAGGCGGTCAGTACTTCCTGCGAGCAAAAGGGACCGACCGTTTTGAGCAACAGATCACGGGCCAGCACGTCGTCCAGGTATCTGGCGACGACGATCAAGTCCGCCTACGAATTCTCGCCAGTCAACACTCCTATCAAGCTGGCGATGTCCCCACGATCAAAGTGCATTGGCGCGAAGATCCGACCACGGCTCTGGTAACGTACCAAGGCGCCCGCGTACTGGGATATCAGATTGTGCAACTAAAGAAAGGCATGAATCAGCTCCCCGTGCCGATGACGCCCGAACTTGCACCGAACTTCAATCTGGAAGTTTGCGTCATGGTAGACGCCAAGAAAGACGGCCGACGATTCCATCAAGCGAGCAGTCCGTTCACCGTAATGCGAGACCTGATCGTAGAGTCGGAGATCGTTGGAGCGGACGAAGATACCGTGTTGCTTCCCGGCCAGGATGTAAAACTACGAGTAACCGCCAAGGACCCACAAGGCAAACCCGTTTCGGCCGAAATGAGCGTCGCTCTGATCGAACAGGCGTTGCTAGATCGCTATGGTAGTCAGGTCGGCATCGGCAAGGTATTCGGCGTTGGAAGACGTCAGATCGTCGTGCGAACATCGTCGAGCATCGCATTCAACTACGCCGCTCAAACTCAGGCCGTTAACGGAAGGCTGCTGGCGGAACAAGTCAGAGTTGTCTCAGAACGGTCGGAAATTGCGGCCGCCCAAACGACAAACGATTTATTCGGGGACATTTCCCGTCCAGCTGCCCCGACACCGGGTAATGGACAGGTTGATGCACCGGATAATAACATCAACGCAGACGGTGCAAGCGTCCAGCTTAACTTGGCTCAACAGCAATCTGTTCAGCAATCTGTTCCGCAAATTGAACAACTGTTCCGCAGCCGGCAAAGTGGCGGGCGAAATGCGGGCCAACAAGGTCAAATGCTTCAAGCAGACGTCGGATTCGCGTACACACAGAATCTCCCTCAGGCCGACTCTAGCAGCCTGCGTAGCCATACTATGTGGAATTCGTTCCGCGGTGGACAGCTGCCTAACCAAATCGCTACGGTCGATATAAACGGTCGCCTTAACTATTTCAATGTCCCCCAGGAAAAAGGCAAGGCGGAAGAATTCTTGGTAGCAGTACAAAAGGATAATGCGTTTCTTCTGCAATCGATGGCACAAGAAACTGGCTACTGGAATCCGGCAGTCGTTACCGACGCCAAGGGCGAAGCTGTCGTCGAATTCACGATGCCCGATCGCTCCACCGCTTGGAAGCTAATTACCAAAGGCATCACGAAGAATACACTGGCGGGCGAAACCGAGTCGGCCGTTGTCAGTCGCAAAGATCTCTTTGGAGAGCTGAAACTTCCCCTCGCGTTCACCGACGGGGATCGAGTCAACATTCAGGCGACGATCCACAATCGAACGGCAAAAGAAGGCCCGATTGAAGTTACCTTCCGCACAACAATCGGTGGCAAGACGACAACTCAAACACGGAAACTCGAAGCCAACGGTGGAGAAATCCAATCTGTGTTGTTCGACAATTTACTCAAGCGAGCGGATAAGACGGCACCCGGCGCAACCGGTTCGGCAACATTTGAATTGGAAATAAAGCATGGCGACAAGTCGGATCGACTCGTCCGCGACATACCAGTTCTCCCCTACGGCATGCCTGTATTTGCTACCGCTAGTGGCGCTGCGGGAGGTGACACCACAGCATGGCTCGAATGGCCGGCCGGGACAGAAGTCCTCGCACCGAAGTTGGAAATCACAATCGGACCGACAGTGGAAGATGGCTTGATCGATATCGTTCTGGGCCGTCCAAATCGCTGCCAGCTATTCAATCAGTCATTCGCATCGGGCACCGAATCGACGACCAGTAACTTGATGGCTTCGTTGGCCCTGCAACAGCTAATGAGCCAGACGAGAGACGCCGATCATCCGTACCAAGCGTCACTCGACACGCGCGTCCGCACCGCCATCAGCTCACTGGTCTCGTCCCAAAGGGACGATGGCGGTTGGAGTTGGACTGGCGGACAGACGGGCTCGATCAAGAGCGACCGCTATATCTCGGCTCGCGTTTACTGGGCACTGAACATGGCCAGAAAAGCGGGCTATTCTGTGGCCGACGAATTGGTTGGCAAGTCGACGAATTACCTACAAACGCAAATCGCTGAAACAGCTAACACCGACTACGAAAGTAAGGCAGTCTTGCTACACGCTCTTTCGGTCGCCGGTCACGGTGACTTCCCGATGGCCAACCGACTCTACCGCAGTCGTCCATCGCTATCCAACGCAGCTCTATCTCACTTGGCACTAGCTTTCGCGGCTATGGATCGTGCCCCGATCGCAGACGAGTTGCTGACATTGCTGCTGGAACGCAAGCTAGACGAGCCCGAAACTAAACGTGCTGCAAGCACTAGTTCATTACCGTGGAACCATTCGCCGGTTGAGATCCGCGCCATGCTGGCGTTGCTCATTCAGGAAGTAAGGCCAAACTCGGTCAAGAACAAGGAAACCGTGGACTGGCTCCTGGCCAATCGCAGCGGTAATCGCTGGAGTCCAGACAAAGCAACAGGACCAGCCACCCTCGCTGCCTGCCAATGGTTCGTCAAATCAAAATTCGAGACCGAGCACTACAAGCTCGCGATCTTTGTTAACGATCGCAAAGTGAAGGACCTCGAATTTGACAAGACAACTCGCACTCAAACGATCGACGTCCCCAACGAATTGCTACGGGACGGCAAACAACGAGTGAATTTCCAATTGCAAGGTCGCGGTCGGTTTAGTTACCAATGCTCGCTGCAAGGCTTTGTCGCTGCCGACAAGGTGAAGAGCACGACAGGTGACTGGCAGATCACGCGGCATTACGAAGCAGCTCAACTACAGCGAGACGGAAAAATCGTCGCGCGCGGCTTCGATGTTGTTCGCGGTAACTACTCCAGTTTTCACAATCCGATGAGTCAAGTTGCCGTGGCCCAGCGAGGCCAAGTCCGTCTGCGAGTTGCGCGACACAACATTCCTTCAGACACCCCCGAAGAAAACCTTGAATATCTGGTGATCACCGAACCGCTGCCCAGCGGTGTCACAGTGATTGAAGATTCGGTAAGCGGCGGTTTCGAGCGTTTTGAAGTTCGTCCCGGAGCGATCGTATTCTATGTTGGCAATCGACGTCACATTAGCGATATCACGTACCAGCTTTACGGCTATTTGCCCGGAAAATACCAAGCCGCACCGCCAGTGGTCCGCGATGCCTATCGTCCGGACCAATTCGCCGTTCACACGCCTCAAACACTCGACGTGCTGCCTTTGGGTGGCAAGAGTAAGGATGAATACCGGTTAACTCCTCGCGAGTTGTTCGAGTTAGGAAATCGACATTTCGATCGCGGCGAAATGAAGGAAGCCGCCGAGTTACTGTCCAGCTTGATCGAGAAATGGGAGTTGCAACCAAACTACCTCAAGCAAGCAACTCAAAACCTGCTCGACGCCCATTTGCAAATCGGGCCGGCTCACCGAGTCGTACACCACTTCGAAATCGTTAAAGAGAAATGGCCGGAAATCGTCATCTCCCACAAGAAAATTCTTAAGATTGGTACGGCCTATCACGAAATGGGCGAGTACGAGCGATGCTGGTTGATCTATCGCGCGACGGTGGAAAGCAGTTTCCTCGCGGAGAGTCGAGTAGCTGGTTTTCTTCAATCTCAAAGCGAAGTCATGAAGAGTATCAGCTTCATGAACGAACTCTTGCGGGAATATCCAGCCGAACCCTACGTTGCTGCTGCCACGTTTGACTTAGCTCAACAAGTCTATCTCTTGGCACCGCAGGCTCGAACCGACGAAGCTTTGCTGAAACGCAAAGTAACTCAAGTTAGCTTGATTCAACAAGCCGTAACGATGTTGAACAACTTCCTTACCGCTCACCCTAACGATCCCGCAGCGGACCAAGCGGCGTTTTCACTGGCCACTGGCCTGTTGCAATTAGAGAAGTTTCAGTCCGCCATCGATGCTTGTCAGCTATACGCCAATCGCTACCCCGACAGCAATGACGTCGATGGATTTTTGTTTACTGTCGGCTACTGCCATTTCGCCCTGGGTCAAACCGATGAAGCGCTGGCAATTTGCCAAAAGGTTGCTGAGCTACAGCGGAAGGACCCGCGCACTGGTCGCAACGAAGACAGTAGCCATCGCGACCGAGCGATCTACATTCGCGGTCAGATCTACCACAGCCTTGGCGAGGCAGCTCAAGCAATCGCCGAGTACACTCGAGTCGGAGACCAATTCGCGGACGCTAAAGAAGCGATTCGCTATTTCGCTCGCCGCACTATTTCTATTCCCGAAGTGACGACCATTGCTCCCGGCAAACCAGTTGAAATCGACTTGGAATTCCGCAACGTAGCAGAGTGCGAACTGAAGGTTTACCGAATTGACTTAATGAAGTTCGGTTTGCTAAGTCGCAATATGCAAGGCATTGCGAACATCAACCTCGCCCGGTCGGATCGAAGC
>JBLHLE010000373.1:0-6890 GCA_047620805.1 Pirellulaceae bacterium | reverse complement strand
TTTACAAGCTGAGGCACAAAACGAGTCGCTGCTGGTGTTGGGCACCACGATCAAGACGTCTTTGAGATTCGAGCGGCCGGCGAGACAGATTGGGCCAATACGTCTGTCGCTGGTGGTGGGAGAGCCTATTCCGATTGTTAATAATCGCCCCGATGCTAACCAGTCGGTTCGCGCGGAGAAAGCAACCGTTGATATTCCGTTGGACGCCAAGGCGAAAGCGGCATTGGATGCCGTCTTGGCAGCGGAGAAAGTTTTTGCAGCTGCCAAGGCCAAAGTCGACGCGGTACCAGCCGACGCGGTACCAGCCGACGCGCCGGACGAAAAAGTCAATGAGGCTGATGTTGCGGCGATGAAAATGGCGGAAGAGAAATTACAGGCCGCTGAAGCAGCATTACAAGAAGCGGAAAAGGCAATCAAAAACGACGCCGAGTTCAGCATTATTATCCCGCCGAATCTGAAAGCTTCGACCTGTGATTTGTCGCTCAAAGCAGAGTTGCGGAGCGCCGACAGCAAAACGGTTCTCGCCACAGTGTTCACTCCCGTGCGGCGATTCGTTCCGCTCAATCCGCTGCAGTTAAAATTGTCGGGCGAACCGAAGTTTATGGGGAAGTTGGACGCGAAAGAAGGACTCGTTCTGGCTCTCCAAGGAACGATCGAACGCAAGGCGGGATTTGGTGGCGATGTGACGGTTTCCATTAGCGGGCAACCGGGCGGCGTCGCAGTTCCAAAAGTCGTGCTCAAACCCGAGCAAAATGAATTCAACCTCGAATTGAAGTTTCCAGCGAACTTTAAGCCCTCCGTCGTGGACTCGATTAAAGTCTTCGCCACTGGGCCACCCAATCCGAAAACAGCAAACATCATCGTGCGACACGAAGTCCCCATTACGATTGATGTTCAGCCTGCCGATCCCATTGTGAAGGAAGAATGATGAAGTTACTAAGAGCAACGATCTGTCTTTTGCTCGTTTCGATTTCTGTCTCGGCATTTGCCGATGAGGTCCAGAAAGAATTGGCGTTGCAGCTCGATGGAGAGTTGACGGTGCGTCCGAGCGAATTGCAGCTCGTTCATCGTCGTCATCCGCATTCGATCATAGTTACCGGACGAACTTCGGACGGCCGCATGGTCGATCTGACAGCGTTGGCTGAGTTTCAATCGAGCGCGGGAGACGTCGCAGCAGTTAACACTGTAGGTTGGGTCAGCGGGATTTCAAACGGAAGCTCGGAAATCAAAGTGACGTACGGCGGGAAGGCTGCGACGGTAAAGGTTAGTGTTCAATTACCGGAAAAGAACAGGCTCTACAGTTTCCGACACGACGTGATGCCCGTGTTGTCGAAGTCGGGTTGCAACCAAGGTTCGTGCCACGGTTATTCGCTCGGGAAAAATGGTTTCAAACTGTCTCTCCGCGGCTCCGATCCAGCGCTGGACTATGCGTGGATTACGGAAGAGTTTTTTGAGCGGCGAGTCAATCGTCACAATCCAACTGCGAGTCTGATTCTTACCAAGCCGTTGGGTGATGTGCCTCACAAGGGCGGTGTCCGATTCGAGCATGGAAGCTTGTTGCACGAAAATCTTTTGGGCTGGATTCGCGATGGGGCACTATCTGATCAAGACGATCCTGCGGTATTGGTATCGACTTCAATTTATCCCGAGAAAGTAGTGCTCGGTCCGAACAGTCAGCACCAATTGCAATTGCTTGGCCACTACTCCGACGGCACCGTCCGCGACGTGACGAGACTGGGGATTTTCAATGTTAACACTCAACGTATCGCACAAGTAACGGATGAGGGGTTGGTTACGGCAACCGAGTTGGGTGAGACGGCCGTTGTCGCTCGTTTTGAACGGATATTCGCGACAGCTAACTTTGTCGTGCTAATGCCGCGTGCCGACTTTAAACCGACTCCCGTTCCCGAAGACAACGTGATCGACAAATTTGTGGTGCAGAAGCTGAATCGCCTTAACATCAATCCTTCGGGCTTGGCTGACGACGCAACTTTCTTACGCCGAGTTTATCTGGACCTGATCGGCATTCAGCCCACGGCTGACGAAGTGGTTGCATTTCTGGCCGACGAAGAACCGACGAAACGTTTAAAAGTGATCGACTCGCTATTTCAGCGAGCAGAATTCGTCGATCAATGGTCATTGAAATGGGGCGATTTGCTGCAGAATAGCCGCAATCAATTAAGCGAACCCGCCGTGTTTGCATTCCGCGAGTGGATTCGCGGTGCCGTATCCTCGAACATGCCACTCGACAAATTTGTGCGAAAAATCCTGGTAGGTCGCGGTGGAATGAGTGACGATCCGACTTCGGCCTATTTCGTTGTTAGCAAAGACGCGGACGATACGTTGCAGCGGGCCACGCAGGTTTTTTGCGGTGTGCGAATGTTGTGTGCCAAATGCCATCCCCATCCATTTGAAAACTGGACTCAGGGGGACTACTACGGTCTACACAGTTTCTTCAATCAAGTGGCGACAAAGAACGATCCACGCATGACAGGAGTCGCCAACGCAAAGTCCGTTATTTTGAACCTGCAGACGGCGTATTCGCGGAATCCGCGATCGGGTCAATTGCAGGCACCGCGGTTCTTGGGCGGGGAAGAGCCGGAAGTTGCCGAGAATATCGATCGCCGCGAAATTTATGCGAAGTGGCTTACGTCTGGTGCGAATCCGTTCTTTGCCAGAAGCATGACCAACCGAATCTGGAGTTACTTTTTCCATCGTGGCATTATCGAACCCGTCGATGATTTGCGGACGACGAACCCACCAATCAACCCCGAGCTGTTAGACGCTTTGACAAAGGACTTTGTCGAACATGGGTTCGACGTTCAGCATTTGATGAAGAGAATCGTGAGTTCGCAGACGTATCAACGAGGTAGTGCCGCCAACGATACGAATGGCCACGACGATATGAACTTCTCTCGCGCTATACCGCGACGGATTTCGGCGGAAGCACTTTTGGATTCATTGGTGCAGGCGACGGACGTTCCCGAACGTTTTCCCGGCGCTCCGGCCCTGTTTACGGCAAAGCAATTACCGGACGGGAACATTCAAAGTGAGTTTCTGTCGCTATTCGGCAAGCCGCGACGAAATGAAGCTTGCGAATGTGAACGCGACGGTGGCTCGAATATGTTGCAGGCCTTGCACTTCATCAATGGCAAGTCGATCTTAGCGCGAGTTACTGCTGGAAATGGTCGTGTTGCTCGGCTGTTGAAAGAGAAGTTGACCGACGAAGAACTTACATCGCAACTCTATATGTGGGCACTATCGCGACCCGCAACTCAGGGAGAGATGGAATTGGGTGGTTCGTTCTTCAAGAAATACGAAGACAAACGAAAAGAGGCGGCTGAGGATCTAATGTGGGCGCTGCTCAATAGCAAAGACTTCATGCTGGTGCACTAATGAACAATTCAATCAGTTGTCAGAAATTCTGGAATCGCCCTATGCCATTTTCGAGCTCGACGAACGTCGCGATATTCGATGCCAGGACGGTGTTATTGAGTGCCCTGTGTTTGTTCGCGCTGCTGCAATACTGCCAGCCGGCAGCGGCCGCGGAACTTACACCCTTGGATCCCGCCGTGGCAGAAAAGGTCAGTTTTCGCAAAGAAGTGTGGCCGATATTCAAGCGACATTGCTGGGGCTGTCATTCCGGCGGCGACCCGAAAGGCGAGTTGAGCATGGACAGCGTGGCTGCGATGCTGAAAGGCGGCGAAAACGGGCCACTTTTTGAAGCCGGGAAACCCGACCAGAGTTTGTTGGTCGAGCAGATTGGCGGAGCGGAGCCGGCGATGCCCCCGGAAAAGGCGCCGCTGTCGCAAGCGAAAGTCGATATCTTGCGACATTGGATTCTCGCTGGAGCCAAGGATGACTCGGTCGCGGGGGAATACAAAGTAACGATTCCAGAGACGTACACTTTTGCTCCCGCGATCAGCAGTCTTTCGTTCAGTATCGATGGGAAGATAATCGCAGCCGCTTGTCGCAGCGAAGTTGTGCTGTTGGACGTAGAAGGCGACGAACCGCCGCGCCGTTTGGCGACGAATAATGACTTAATTTCGCACGTTGAGTTTAGTCCGAATGGCGAATTGCTGGCGGCGGCAGGAGGATCACCAGCCCGCTTTGGTGCAGTCACGTTCTTCAATGCGGGCGATGGCAGCTCACTGAATACTCGAGAGATCGGACACGACACTTTCTTTCGAGGAAATTTTTCGCCCGACGGAAAAACGCTCGCGCTCGGCGGTGCCGATGGCGCCATCCATCTAGTTCCAGTGGACTCGAACACTGAGCCGCGAAAATTTGAGTTGCATAGCGATTGGGTGTTCGACGTAGCCTACTCACCTGACGGTGGGATGCTGATCAGTGGTGGACGCGACAAGGCGACCAAGGT
This sequence comes from Pirellulaceae bacterium, assembly GCA_047620805.1. Taxonomy (GTDB): domain Bacteria; phylum Planctomycetota; class Planctomycetia; order Pirellulales; family Pirellulaceae; genus JBLHLE01. Next base: position 2,512 of record JBLHLE010000373.1, on the reverse strand, counting down.
CTGCTCAGTTGAAACCGGAGAGCTATTGCGTTCGGTCGATGCGTCGACCGAATGGATTAGCAGCGTAGCTGCCGACGAGCAGTTCGGCGTTGGAGCTGGGCGAGCAAAAACGGTTACTGGCTATGAGCTCAAAATCGCTCTCCAGAATATTCAGGTGACTGGCTCTGGCAATGGCGCGAAACCGATCAGCCTGCGAGCTCAGTATGTAAAGGCATTTGAATCGCAGCCCGGCGAGATAATTGACATGGCTACAAGCGGTGATCGCAAGTCGCTGGCTATCGGCGGAGCATACGGCGAGGTGCGGGTCTACAATATCGCGGACCGAAAACGAACGGCGGTTGTCTCAGGCGTGCCCAGTCCCGTTTTCAGTTTGGCTTTAAACAGCGATGCAACTCGGCTGGCGGTCGGCGGTAGAAATGGCGAAGTACGGATCTATAAATTACCTGAAGCGGAGTTGCTTAAAACGGTTATCCCCGTACCGGTAGCGGCCGCCCCCGGCACTGTGGCGGAGACGAAGTAAGCGGCTGGAACCTCGCGGTTCAATTTGAGTACTGGCGATATTTGGTAGGCGATATTTGGCTGACAACATCTGGCTGACAGCATTTGGCTGCGAATGTTTGAGTTTCGCGGACTTTGTTCGAAACAGTTCTGGTTGTTGAACGTCTTACTACACGGCGGCTCAGTGTCTGAACTGCCTGAAACGTATTATGTGTTTCGCGCCACTGCCTTCTACCGGCCCGCGACGAAGAATGGCAATCGGGGCCCGGCAATTGGGACATACTCGAGTCGCATCCGAGTGCCTCCCAAGGAAAAAGGTGGCGCGGACCACGATTTGGGGATCATTAGAATGCAATGATCTGAGCAGCAACTCGGACGCGGGCTCTTCGAGCCGGTCTGCTCCATTCAAGTTTAGCTGGCAGTCCGAGGACAACTTAATTGGGTGAAGGTTCGCGAATTTCTTGTCACTCGACGTCTTTCTCGTAAATATTTGATCGCAGGTTTTGTCGAAAACTCCTTTGTCGCACTCCTTTGTCGAAAACTCCTTTGTCGCACTCCTTCTGTTTTCGACGATTTTCGCTCATAATGGTCGATTCGGATTGGGTAATAATTCACGCAAAAGACGAGAAAACCTGTGAGTACGACAACAAAGCCGCTACCGTTTGATTTGGCAAAGATCGAAGAGATCGTGAAGGAACATCCAACGCCTTTTCATCTTTATGATGAGCGAGGAATCCGGGAAACTGCGCGTCGTCTGAACGCCGCATTCGAATGGTGTCCCGGGTTTAAGGAATTCTTCGCAGTCAAGGCGACTCCCAACCCCCATATTCTCAAGATTCTTAGCGAAGAAGGTTGTGGTGGCGACTGTTCGAGTTTTGCGGAATTGTTGTTGTGCGAACGATCCGGAATTACGGGCGAGAATATTGTCTTTACGTCCAATAACACTCCCGCCTACGAATATGCAAAAGCTCACGAACTGGGCGCGATAATTAACCTCGACGATATTACTCACATCGAATACCTCGAGAAGAATGTTGGTTTGCCCGAGCTAGTCAGTTTCCGATACAACCCCGGTCCGCTTCGCGAAGGCAACGCAATTATCGGCAAGCCTGAGGAAGCGAAGTACGGCTTTGCGTTGGATCAGCTGTTCGAAGGCTATCGGATGCTGAAAGAGAAAGGCGTGAAGCGATTTGGATTGCACGCGATGGTTGCCTCCAATGAACTCGACGCCACGTACTTCGTCGAGACGGCGAAGATGCTCTTTAAAATCGCGGCCGATTTGGCCGAGAAGTTGGACGTTCGGATCGAGATCGTCAACATTGGAGGCGGAATCGGCATTCCGTACCGCCCTGAGCACAAAGCCGCCGACTTGAATATCATTGGAAATGGCGTCCGACAGGCCTACGATGAAATGATTCGACCCGCCGGACTCGATCCGCTCCGCGTTTGCATGGAAAACGGGCGAGTGATCACTGGACCCAATGGATTTCTCATCACCACAGCGATTCATGAGAAGCACATTTACAAAGAGTACGTGGGCGTGGACTCCTGCATGGCCGATCTAATGCGGCCTGGAATGTACGGTGCCTATCACCACATCTCCGTCCTGGGTAAAGAGAACGCCGCAGCGAATACGGTTGTCGATGTAGTTGGCTCACTGTGCGAGAACAATGATAAGTTTGCCATCGATCGTTCGCTGCCCGCCATCGAAAAGGGAGACATTCTTGCCATTCACGACTCTGGCGCTCACGGCCATTCGATGGGTTTCAACTACAACGGCAAACTGCGTTCGGCCGAATTGCTGTTATGTGAAGACGGTTCCGTCAAAGAGATCCGTCGCGCAGAAACGATCGAAGATCACTTCGCCACACTGAATTTTGACTCTTAACTAGCCCGGATTATTCATGAGTAGAACTTAGCTCATTGCAAGTCGTTTGTGGACATGAGTTTGTCGCCAACTTTCCCAAAACACGGCGCAATAGTAACCCGACGCGTAAGCGAGGAAACTCGCCGG
>JBLHLE010000372.1:0-6898 GCA_047620805.1 Pirellulaceae bacterium | reverse complement strand
TTCCCCCACTCGGGGGTGGTAAACAGTTCGGATTTTTAGCATTATTTCGATCTTATAACTTTGTGTTAAAAAAAACTAACTAGGAAGGCTTTACTATCCACACAAAATGATTGAATCGCTAACACATTCTGATTAATTTGGAACTTGTCGTTAGTGCATGTTCTAGATTCTGATCATTTTGCATTGGAAACATGGCCTTGCCTTAACTACTTGCGGTGTCAAGGATTGCTCGATTTTCGGCTTTATATATTTCATACCGGAAACAGAGAAGATAGTTGTCTTTGACTGGTACATCGCGTCTCACTTCTTTCGCGGATTAGGAACACAGAAGTCATGACACACCCACGCCGTTCAAAAACTCGTAGTCAGAACCAGAACCGCCGCCGACGTTCTCAACGGTCGATGATCGTAGAGAGCCTCGAAACTCGCCGCTTGTTGGCCAGTGACGTCGGTCTTGGACAAAACGTACACAACGCGTATGACGTCAATCAGGACGGTCATGCGGAGCCTTTGGATGCGGTGGTTCTAATCAACCACTTAAACGCTGACGTGTCAGCGGGCAAACAATATTATTACGATGTCAACGGCGACGGTACAACGAACCCGTTGGACATGTTGAATCTTGCGAACTACCTCAACTCCGAGGATGTGAACCGCGACGGTGAGATCGTTGGTTACACCGTATCGGTTACGGATTTGGACAACAATTCGATCGACTCGATTCAGGTCGGTGGTTTGTTTAAGGTGCGAACGGAAGTTCAAGACTTGCGAAGCTTCCCCGTCACGCCGACAGGTGTTTTCGCTGCCTACGTCGATGTTGCTTTGAGCAATCCCGGTTTGCAGGAAGTCTACTATGGTGAGACCCAGCAGATTGAGATCGCTGGGCAGATCACCGGTCTCGGCACTTTCACGCTGTCGTACGACGGGCAAACGACCGATCCGATTACGCTCAGCTCCGCTGATCCAGGCCCTATTCAAGTAGCTCTTGAAGGCTTGAGTAATATCGAAAATGGAGATGTGATTGTCAAAAGCGTTGCTCGTCCGGAAGCAACCGATCCTTTCCGTTGGGACGTACTGTTCACCAACAATCTTGCGGAACAAAATGTTAACGAAATGACAATCGACGCGAGTGGGGTTCCTGGCACTGCCATCGTCGGGTCGGTTTCAGAACTCTTCCCAGCCGACCCGGCCGACGCGGGCACGTTCCTCAGTTCTTTCCGCTTTTTCGGTGACTACGTCAACGGGAATTCGGCGGTTGACGAGGGGACGGACTTCAGTGAGGTCGGCGGTTTCGCAGGCCTGACTGAGAAAGACGGCACGTCCTTCCTGGTCTGGGAAGTAACATTGCGAGCGTTGGGCGAAGGCACAATTGAATTCACGCCGAACGTTCCGGAACTGAGTTCCTCGGCGACGTTGGTATTCGGTTCAAACATTCAAGTTATACCCGACTTGATCGACTTCGGCCTCTCCGACTCAATCACGATCGTCAACTTTGGCCCAGTCGCCGACACGGCAACTGTGACGGAAGATTCGTCAAGCAACTCGATTACAGTTTCTGCGAACGACGTGTTTCCCGGAACCGGTGCGATCACCGATGTAACGGATCCCGCCAACGGAACTGCAACGATCAGCGGCGATAATATCCTTTACACGCCAGACGCTAACTTCTTTGGCACGGATACTTTCAACTATACCGCTAGTGACGGAACGTTCAGTGGTACGGCCACTGTTACGGTGACTGTCAACGGAACGCAAGACGCTCCTGTCGCAGTCAACGATCCAAACGGCTCGGCTGTTGAAGACAGTGCGAATACGACGATCGACGTCTTGTCGAACGATTCGGATCTCGACGGCGATATGTTGACCGTCCTTTCGGTTAATGGTGGTACCAATGGTACGCCCGCAGTCGCTGCCGACATGCTATCGGTTGAGTACACTCCGGATGCCAACTTCTTCGGAACGGATACGTTCACTTACACAATCACCGACGGCAACAGTGGAACCGACACCGCAACGGTTACTGTAACGGTGAGTAACACCAACGACGATCCGGTAGCTAATAACGACACCGCGACGGTCACCGAAGACTCGACCGGAAACACGATTTCGGTTCGAGCCAACGACAACGATGGCGTTGACGCTGGTGAAACTCTCACCGTGACAGCCGCCACCGATCCTGCCAACGGAACGACATCCGTCGTGGGTGGTGCAACCGTTTCGTATACGCCAGATGCCAATTTCTTCGGAACCGACACATTCACTTACACAATTACCGACGGTAACGGCGGCAGCGCCACGGCAATGGTTACGGTTACTGTTACAGGTACCCCGGACGCTCCAGTCGCAGTGAACGACAATCTGGAAGTCGACGAATTATCGGAAGACAACATCTTGGCCGTCAAAGCTAACGACTCCGATGTCGACGGCGATTCGCTGACGGTCACTTTTGTCGGTACCGCCTCCAATGGAACGGCCTCGCTGGTCAACGGCAATGTCGAATACACGCCAAACGTCGACTTCACCGGTACTGATACTTTCTCCTATACGATCAGTGATGGTACCGGCTTAACGGACTCCGCCAGTATCACAGTCGATGTAGTAGTTGCTCAACGACCACGAGCTCGCGCAGATTCCTTCACCGTCGACGAAGATTCAGCTTCCAACAGGCTGACGGTTTCGGATCGCGACTTGTTGAATACCGGTGCTTCATTCGTCTTGGTTAGCAACACAGATGCATCCAACGGTACGTTAGTTGTTAGTGGCAACGACCTGCTTTACACACCAACTGCCAATTTCAACGGGACGGATACTTTCACCTATACGATGAATGATGACTCCGGCCTCGGCGTCGATTCCTCGGCGACTGTGACGATCACGGTGACTGCGGACAACGACGCTCCGGTTAACACCGTTCCGGGTAGCCAGTCGGTGGATGAAGACAATAGTCTCTCGATTACGGGTGTTTCTGTGAGCGATGTAGACGGCAACGTCAACGTTGAAGTCGACTTGTCGGTCGACAACGGAACAGTCACTGCCGGTGGCCAGACGGGTGCCAGCGTTACGCTGTCGGGAACTGTTTCGGCAGTCAACGCCGACTTGGCCGCACTCACTTACGATCCAACAGCAGACTACTTCGGATCGGATACGCTGACCATCACCACCGACGACCTCGGTAACACGGGTGGCGGCTCACTAACCGACACGGACACGATCAGCATCAGTATCACGCCTGTCGACGATAGCGCCGTGGTCACGTTGCCTGACGGCCAGTCCACGAGGCAGGATACCGACCTGGTACTCAGTGCCGCGAACGGCAATCCGATCACCATCTCCGACGTTGACACTGATTTCCTCAGCATTACCCTCGATCCCCAGAATGGAACGTTGAACGGTAGCAGTGTACCAATCACTTTCCAGGATACGGCGGACGGGATCAATGCGGCACTTGATGGATTGACTTTCAGTCCGACGCCAGGCTTTGAAGGAGATGTGGCGATCGTAGTCACCTCATCGGACTTCAATTCGACGACGCAGGTGACATTGGCGATCATCGTCAGCGGCATCAACGATCCTCCTGTGATCACGGCACCTGGTACTGACAACGTTGATGAAGATCAAACATTGACGATCACGAGCGTTTCGATTTCCGACCCAGATGCTGGCTCCTTTGACGTCACCGTCGACTTGGCTTCGACCAACGGCGTCTTGACTCTGGCAACGACTGCTGGTCTTACATCAAACAGTGGTGACGGATCAGCTGCCGTGAGTTTGACCGGTAGCGTTGCAGAAGTGAATGCGGCCATCAGTGGCTTGCAATACACGCCAACTGCCAACTACAACGGTTCCGCTACGATCTCGGTCGATGTGGATGACCTCGGCAATACGGGCGACGGTGGAGCCAAACAAGACAGTGCGACGATCGCGATCACCGTCAACTCGGTGAACGACGATCCGACAGCCAGCGACGATAGCTACCGAGTCATCACGGAGCAAGGAACGACGATCCTCGACGTTCTCGCCAACGATGTCATCAGTCCCGATACGGGAGAAACACTGATCGTGCTTAGCACTTCGGGGTCCAACGCAACGATCGCGATCAACGGCGACGGCACCTTGGGCTACGACCATGCGATTGGCTTTGAAGGGATCGACACCTTCACCTACACGATTAGCGATGGAAACGGTGGCACGTCTACCGCGACTGTTACGGTCGACGTCCTGGACTTCGTGCCCAGCTCGATCTCCGGTACCTTGTTTATCGACGCCGATGGCAGTGGCGACCTGAGTGCTGGCGAACGCGGTTTTGCAGGTGTTGTAGTTAATCTCACCGGCACCGACTTCCGCGGTGAGCCCGTCATGGAGTCGACAACGACGGACGCCGACGGTAACTATACTTTCGGCGATCTGACACCCGGTAGCTACGAAGTATCCTCGGTTCAACCCGCTGGAACTGTCGATGGCGATCTCGATCCAACTAACGATTCGTTCACAGTCGACATCCCCGATGAAGGTGGCGTCGATCTGGCAACCGGTAACTTCGGTGAACTCGGATTGACCTCTCCCTTCCTGTCGCTCAACGGCCTCTTGGCCTCGCGAGTTGGCAGCGATTCGCTCAACTCCACTGGAATGGTCGTCTCGGCAGATATGTCGGGCAACCTCATGTGGTACACGATGGGCGACGGCTGGGATGGCTACACTGTCGAGAGCCTGACGATTGCCAGCGGCATGGCAACCTTGCGGGTCCTCGACGCTGGCGGTGACTTGTACACCATGACGTTCGTCCAAGACTCTGTGCTGTTCCGCTCGCGAATGAGCGGCAGTCAGATTGTGGCTCGAATTTACGGTACTGTGGCCGACCACATGCTGACGCAAGCCGGCAGTTCCGAAGCAATTGACCAAGTAATGGCTGAGCTCTAAAGCACCCGAGCTTAGCTTAAAAGATCCGCGAAAGAACCAATTCCCGTGTTGTTGCAATAGCGATGACGCGGGAGTGGTTTTTCTTGGTTAATTCAGCCAATAGAGCCCGCCTTGTTTTACCCGGCCGCGACCGGGTGTGATGTTACTTCGCAAGCACTCTGAAGGAAACTCCAGAAGTAAACTACGTTATAGATGACGAGTGTTATGAACCCGGGGAAAATATGAGTCCATCTGCGAGATATACGGCGAATGTGTTGCTGGTTATAGCCGCGTTCGTGGCGTTTCCTTTCGGTGCTGTGGGGCTCGTATTGCAGTTTGTCACACCGGAGACCAAATGGCTTGCGATTCTGGGAGTGCCTTTGGGAGGTGCCGCTTGGTCCCTGTTGGCCAAGTTGCTTTTGGTTGATGCGCGGTATCGGTGCCCCAATTGCAATAAGTTGACGATGTCTGTAGAGACAGAAGAGCGCGAGGAATCGACGCGAGTCTTCTTTGTATGTTGTTGCGGACACACGGAAGCCTGCCGAAGTTCATCGAATTCGTCCGCGCGCTAGTCGCGACTCAAAACACGATTCGAAACGGGGCCGGTCGGTTCTTGTTTAGGTTGCGTTCCCTTTTGTGAAAGCATTTTCTCCGAAATGCCTTTCCCGGAAACAGTCTGCGGTGGAGGCTATCTGCTGTGGAGGCTATCTGCTGTGGAACCTGTCTGCTGTGGAACCTGTCTGCTGTGGAACCTGTCTGCTGTGGAACGGTGCCTCGTTGAATTCGATTCGCTTCTCCTCGATCTTGCGATACTCTGTGTGTTGCGTTCGGCAATCGACGGAGCTTTTTTTTGACGTGTATCGATGGCTGGTCAGCAGTGGATCGATCAATCAGAATCAAGGTACAGTGGAAAAACCGGTTGCATGACAGGCATATTAGATGATGCGCGTTTTCCGTTGGCGTCCAAGTACGATTTGAGTTGGACGCTGGACGGAAGTTTTGCAGCCAAAGCACTTTGGTTGGCCGAATGGGTCTGTCGAGTCGCGAAATCTACCCTTTCCGCACGGTTATTTCGACGCGACATTAGCCTTCGATTCGATGCAGTACTTTGGGACAGATTCGCTATTTCTGTCTTATATAGTGCAGTTTCTGAAACCGACGGGAGCTATCGGCTTTGCTTCGGCAGGACTCATTCGAGAGTTCGACGACAAAGTGCCGGAGCATCTTGTCACGTTCTGGCAATCGGACGCCTGGGGTATCCGGACTGCTGAGTGGTGGGGCCAGCACTGGGCTCGTACGGGTCTCGTGGAGTTGGAAGTGGCGGATGAAATGTGCGATGGTTGGCGACTGTGGTTGAAGTGGGCGATTGCGAATAATGCTGCGGATTGGTACCTGAAAATGTTGGAACGGGATGCCGGACGGTATTTGGGCTACGTTCGCGGCGTGGCGCGGCGACGGGCAGACACACCGGATTTACCGTGCGATTTACGAACGGGCGAGTTTCCTGACGGTGAACGATAATTTCCAAAGTTGATGTCTCAACTGAAATCGTAATAGATCGTTGTCGCGACGAGGTCGCGTTGTTTGCTGCCGACCCGGACAACATACCTGAGTGGTATTTAAACATTAAGTGGTGGAGTGGAGGACTGAACGCCCCGCTGTGATCGGATCGCAGATCGCCTTCGTCGCTCATTTCATGGGGCGGCGATTGGCCCACACTTTCGAAATCGTGGAGTATGTTCCGAGCGCATGTTTGGTAATGCGAACTAGCGAGGGTCCGTTTCCGATGGAGACTAGTAACAGTTGGTCCGACGTTGGCGCTGGTGCAACCCGGTTGATTCTTCGAAATCGCGATGAGCCGACAGGGTTTTCTGGAATTATGTCACCGTTGATGTCCATGATGATGATGTTGATGTCCATGATAATGCGCAGCGCCAATCGCAAAGATCTCGCTCTTCTTAAGAAGCTGCTCGAAAGTGATCCGTAGCACAAAGATTTCGTT
>JBLHLE010000371.1:0-6909 GCA_047620805.1 Pirellulaceae bacterium | reverse complement strand
TCACAGCAGCTGTCAGCACAGCGGTGAATATCCCCGTTGTCGCCAGCGGCGGTGCAGGACACCCAGATCACCTGGCCGATGCAATTACCAAAGGCAAGGCAGACGCGGCACTCGCGGCGAGTATCTTTCACTTTGGCGAGTTCACCATTGAAGAAACGAAACGAATCATGGCGGAACACGGCGTACCTGTGCGTCTGTAACTTCGAAATACCTAAAGAGTAGTTAGCGATAGAGAGTAGTTAGCGATAGAGAGTAGTTAGCGATAGAGCTCGGAACGGAGAGCGAACCATGTCAGAGAATGCCAATCCACCCAATAGCCCCAATGACGATCTCGATGAGATTGCCAAACGATTCCTTTCGAAAAAGGAAGACCTGGAAATTGACAAGCTATTTAAGGCCCTCGTGAAGATTGAAGGTAGCGACTTGCACCTAAAAGTCGGGCGTCCGCCAATGGTGCGAACGCGCGGTGAACTGCGGCCGCTTAATCGCCCTCCAATCGAATCCGACGAAATGGTGCGACTGCTGTTCCCAATGATGGACGCGCGAAATCGACGCATCTTCGACGACGAAGGCGGCGCTGACTTCGCGTATTTCTGCGATGTCGATGGCACCAACTGGCGTTTCCGAGTCAACTTGCTTCAGCAGCTGGGCCAAATCGGCATGGTCGCGCGACGGATTAACAACTGGATTCCCGATTTTGAAGGCTTGTTCCTACCTGCCAGTCTCGTTCGACTATGCGAATACGACCAGGGCATGGTGCTGCTCGCCGGTGTCACCGGTTCCGGAAAATCAACGACCATCGCTTCGATGCTGAACTACGTCAACCGTCACTACCGCAAGCATATCCTGACGCTGGAAGATCCGATCGAATTTGTTTTTACCGAAGACAAGTGCTTGATCAACCAGCGCGAAGTCGGCTTGGATGTGAAGAATTTTAGTATTGGTATGAAACACGCCGTCCGCGAAGACCCGGACGTAATGCTGGTGGGCGAGATGCGTGACGAAGAGACGTTTATGACGGCGATCCATGCGGCTGAAACGGGCCACTTAGTATACGGAACGATCCACGCGGCGAGTGCCGCAACCACTATCGGCCGTATTCTGGACTTGTTTTCCGAAGAAATGCACAATGCAATTCGCAGCGCCATCGCTTTCAACATGAAGGGAATCGTTTCACAGAAACTGTTGAAGTCAATTCGCGAGGGCGTACCGCGCGTGCCTACTGTCGAAATCATGTACTTCAATCCGACCATTCAAAAGCTCATCTTGGAAGGCAACGATCACAAACTGCCTGACGCGATTCGCATGAATGCCGCTGAAGGCATGCAAGATTTTACCATGAGTTTGAAGCAACTAATCGACGACGAGTTAATTGATCGTCCCACCGCCTTTGAAGTGGCTCCAAATAAAGAAGCGTTGAAAATGGCTCTCAAGGGTATCAATGTTTCCCAACCAGGTATCCTCTAACTTCAACCAATATACTTCGTGCTTCCTTCCCTGCGGCCAACTCGACACAACATCACTTTCGAGCGGATCAATCGCTCGACCAAATAGAAAGCGCCTTTACTCATGGGCTGGTTCGGAAAAAAGGGAAAGAATCTACCACCGAGTGAAATGGGTCCGGCCATTGCATTCGAATCGCTCAGCGGTGACGATCAGCAGCGGCAAGCGAACACCATCGCAACTCGTCAAGTCGAAGCTTTGGTTCCCGTCAAAGAGCTCATTTATGACGCGCTTTCCAAATGCTCGACTCGCATTCTGCTGGACTATACCGCTCAAGCGGTCTCGGTGCGCTATCTAATCGACGGCGTATGGCATAACCTCGAAGCTCGCGACCGCGAAACTGGCGACGCGATGCTGTTTGTCCTGAAGCGTTTGAGCAACGCGATCCCGGAAGAACGACGAGCCAAACAAAACGGTAAGTTCCGCGCTGAAATGAACGGCGATCGCGTCGATTGTGAAATGACCAGCCAAGGCGTGCCGACCGGCGAGCGCGTTGTCATCGATATTCGGCGGAAAATCATTACGTACGAAACGCTCGAAGATCTCGGTATGCGAACCAAGATGCGCGAATCCCTCCAAGCGATGCTCGGCGGGAAAACTGGTTTCATAATATTCTCCGCTATGCCCGAAGGCGGACTGTCCACCACCTGGCAAGTCGGACTCGGATGCACCGACCGATATATGCGCGACTTCGTCGGGATCGACAATAAAGTGAACCCAGAACCCGAAGTGCAAAATATCGACATGCAACATTTCGATCGCACTCTCGGCGAGACGGTACTAACGCCATTGCACTCCATGATGCTCAAGGAACCCGACGCAATCGCAATCCCCGATCTATTCGACGGAAAGTCCGTCGACGCCCTTTGCGATCAGGTGAACGATAACAAAAAATTGCTCGTCGGAACCGTCCGCGCTAAGGAGGCCAGCGAAGCACTACTCCGCGTACTTCACATGAATGCTACGCCAGTCAAGTTCGCGAAAGCTGTGACTGGCGTCTTGTGCCAACGCCTGATTCGCAAACTTTGCGATCGCTGCAAGCAACCTTTTCAACCTCAACCACAGTTGCTGCAAAGACTGGGAATTCCAATAGGCCGCGTGCAACATCTCTACCAACAGTATCAACCGCCAACTCCAGAACAACTGGAAGAAATGAACAAGGAACTCAAAAAGAAGGGCGAGCCAGAAATACCAGCGGTCTGCCCAGCGTGCGGCGGTGTTGGGTATCGCGGGCGGACGGCGATCTTTGAATTGCTCGTCATCAACGACCACCTACGAGAAGCTCTCATTAAGAACCCGAAAATGGATGTCTTGCGAGACATCGCTCGCAAGACTGGTCACCGCACCCTTCAAGAAGAAGGGATCGTTCACGTGGCGACTGGTGCAACGTCCGTGCAAGAACTTCAAAGAGTACTAAGTCAGTAGATTGACTCGAAGCTCGAATTAAACGGAGGCATTATGGTGGAAAAATTGCAGCACACGACGTTTGCTGATGTAGATGCCGACTTAATCCAAGAGTATAAGTCGCTAAATGTTCTTGCCCCTGTCGCTTTCTTAATCAGCTTAGTCTCCCCAGTTGCACTGTTGAATGTCTTCATCGGCTGTGTTGTGGCGTTCCCAGCGATTGTACTCTCACTTACTACGATCTCGTCTATCAACAAGAACAGCGATACACAAACAGGCAAGAACCTGGCCATCGCCGGTCTGCTCATTTCATCATTCTTTGTCGCCATGGGTATGGGCTGGCATTTCTCCAGAACCTCGACGCTCACCGACATTGCCAAAAAATGCGCCGATCAATTCATCAAACATATCGAAAAAGGTGAACTCTATTCCGCTCATCAACTAATGCTCCACAGACACGAACGGCGACATCCAAACGTACCGTTCGAATTGTTCTACGAAAAAAATCCGGTCGCTAAAAAGAACAAGGAAAGCATTCAAAGCCGATATCCGTTGAGTCAGCTTATTGCCATCATCGATTCCACAGAGGAATCCAGTCCAGCCGGCGAATCGCGATCCAATGTCAGTTTCAAGTACGTTGGAGTTTCCGAGGTCTTTGAGGAAATGGAATGGGAAGTGGTCATTCTGCGTTACGAAATGAACTACACAGAGCAATCTCAAAACAAGACACTTCCATTTGATATCATGATTGGCAGGCAGCAGACGGCAGAAGGTCAGGCCGAGTGGAAGATTCAAAGTGTGACTTCTCCGGTAGAATCGAAATAGGAGACTTCGATGAGTCTCGACGCAGTCGCCAATCATGCAGTCGCCAATCACGCTCGCACCGTAGTTTACATCGCCGATTTTTTCGGTGTGTTGCAACAAAAGGCAACGGGACTTACACAACGCTTCGCTGCCGTTGAACGGGGCTATTTTTCACCGGCAGAAGAAAACGAGTTACGGGGATTGCTCGTTTCGTATTGGCATGCTCGCAGCGCACTTTTTGAGTTGCTGGTCGATTTGGGTTACGACGCTAATGGCCGCATCGAGTACCCGGACCAATCTGAACCCGTTAGTCGGATGACATTCGTGACTGCCCTGGCAGCCGCGGTTGCACTCGTCGATGCCGGCCGCTTCCTGCGCGAAATCGTGGACGGAAATCCACTAATCCGTTCTAAGCTGAACGAACCAGATCCAAGTCTTGGAATAGAGGCGGGCAGCTACGACAAAGTCCAAAAATCGTTGTTCAAAACCAAACACGCCTGGCATCTCTATCACGCGATCCAGTTCTACGAGCAACACGCTGACGAAATTCGAGAACAAACGATTGAACCCCCGTTTACCGAGTGTTTATCAATCGTCGATCGACTTTGGCATCGTTTTGACGTGTCGATCAGCCGATTCACCCGAGCGAAACTGCGTTCCCGCGGTGCTAGGCTACTGCGGACGGTAGCGAATCAGTTTTTTGGTCGAGCGATGTATGGCCTCCAAAAATTCGGCGGCATCATCGTTGCCGATCGTTATGTGCGGATCGGCCACCGGCCCGGATTGCCAAAGGAGATCGAAGATCAACTAATCCCTCTATTGCAGACGGGCGACGTATTAGTCGTTCGCAAAGAATTCGCTCTGACGACTTATTTCCTTCCCGGTTACTGGCCTCACGCCGCACTCTACCTCGGCACCACCAAGGACCTGCAGGAACTGGGGCTTTCTTCCTGTCCCCAATTCTCACGGCGCTGGGACCAGATAGCTGGAGTTAAATCGGAAGCTGGATCAGGTCGCAATCAATGCGTCCTTGAGGGAATGAAGGATGGCGTCTGCATACGACCCATCAGTTCGCCGTTCGGGTCGGATTCGATCGTCGCACTTCGACCTTGTTTAGATAAACCTCAAATCGCACAGGCCATGTCGCGGGGGATGGCGCACGAAAGCAAGCCATACGATTTCGACTTCGACTTCCGACGCTCGGATCGACTGGTTTGCACGGAAGTCGTATTCCGCAGTTACGACGGCGAAAACGGACTGACTATACCACTCAAGCAGCGTTTGGGCCGCCCTACTCTGTCCGGCAGCGATATGATCGAACTCGGCGTCGCTCAAGAGATCTTTCGGCCAGTAGCAGTTTACGCACCCAATCTACTCGACGAAGGTCTGATCCAGGGGGATAGGTGTGTTGAATTACTGCAAGCGGGATTGGAACGCTAGCTCATGTTCCAATTACAAATTCCAACTTCCTGAAGCAGCAATGAACTAAGGTGCTTCTTTACGAACTTCGCCGCCAGCTTGGTCTCCGCCCTCTTCAGGACTGTTGTTTTTGTCGGCATCGGTCGAAGTAGGTTGACGAGTCATCGTTCCCGTTCCCACTTGTTGTGACAAGTCATCCTCAACGGGAACTTCGTTCAAGAAGGCGATGTACAATTGCCACTGGCCTTGCCGTTTGGTGTAAATGACGTTGACGAAGTAAGTCGAAAACGGATTTCCACGACGCCAGCTAAAAGTTTCCAGCAGGTAATGCCCATGATCCTCCTTAGTGCTCGGAGAACCGATTGCGGCGTGAACGTCTTCGGGATGTATCATCCCTTGCGCTTCGGTATTAAGGTGTTGTTGGTTGATCAGCTCTTCTACTTTCGCAAACGCCGCATCGCTGCCACCTTTAGCCAACCGATCCCACACGAGTGCAAGCAACAGAAAACCAAGGATAGTAAAGAGCGCGATTCGAATGATAAGATCGCGTTTTTGCTTCGACATGAAGCACCTCTGAAATTAAGAATTGATGACGATTAGAACAAAACGAGAATCGCGAAAGTGAACTAATAGTCTACTTGCGGAACATTGTATTTCCTAGCCTGCGAGGCTGGTTTTCACGCGATACTTACCAAGTGATAAACTGCTGTTAGATCACGAGTTACATCAACGCTGAACCAGCCAGATCGCAAATGCAATTAAAGTGACGAACATGGCAAAGACCACCAGGAAGCCAAGGATGGTTGGCCAAAGTCGAATTTTAACCCCGGTTAGGACGGCCCCACAATGCGGACAAGCTTTGGGAATTGGACGTTCCAGTTTGCCGCCGCATTCACAAACCAACTGCTCTCTCTGCGACATCTCGATTCCTCAATACAGCGACTCGCTTCCACTTCTCCGCTGTCCATCATTTATTCAGGTCGTTGGGCGACAAGTTACCAAACACGACGTCGTCCAAGGTAACACCATCACCTGCGTCGACGCCAGGCCATCCGCTACCGCTAACAACCTCCACGCGCGAGATCGCAGAAACCAAATTGCCACTGCCATCAACGGTGATGACACCTCGAAAAACCGATCTGCCATCGAGTCCACGAAACCCCATCTCTTCACCAATCAATCGATCGTCCCAGCCATAGACTCGAATGCCGCTGGCGTGGATGCCTGGGTAGTCGGCGTCGATAAACAACGCACCGAATCCCGCCGCCAGGCTTGGACGTTTCAGTGCGCCAAACGTAAACTCCGTCAGATCACCCCCGGGATTCTTACCAACTGGTCCAGGCGAGAAAGAATTGGGTTTGGATTGAGCTGGATACTGAAGCGGAAAACCGAACGTTCGTCCGACAAAGAATCCGCCGCTGTTATTCAAAAGGAGTCCTTGTTTGGCAAAGTGATCCGAGTTGATTGAAACGAAGTCCTTTGCAGTCGTATCCACGTCGTCAAAGTCGACACAGACAACTTGGCCCAATCGCTTTTCAAACTCCTGCCGGTCATCGAATACTTCAATGCGTACTTCCGCCAGCTGCTTCATACGAGATAGCTGACGATTCTTCTGGTACACAACCGTCAGCAGCGCGCCAACAAGAATTAGAACAAACGCCGTTTTTAAAGAGAAACGCATCTTTCCCACGATGAAACTTTCGCTGCCCAAGAACGTCAATTGAATTCTTCTCGCCCCCCCCCCCGCTATCATCATACTCCCAAACTTGCGTCAAAACC
>JBLHLE010000370.1:0-6919 GCA_047620805.1 Pirellulaceae bacterium | reverse complement strand
GATGACGAATTCGCCCCGTATACTACTGACGGTGGAGCTGGATCATTCGCGGTCGAATTACCAGCGGAACTATTCCACGCCATCCATCCCATGTTTGGCATCTTGTAGCCAGCGGTGGACGAGCACCCAACATTGAATAACGTAAGACTGACGGTTGCTGCAATATTGACCAACCAACTGTACTTTGGAACTCGCATGGCTTCCTTGTCCTTTGCGAATCGCCGGCAAGAGAGTTGTTGTCCACAAATGACAACGAACCTCTTCCCTGAGGATCTTGGTTTTGTTGAAAAGACACACCTGCTAGCACAATTTGCTGAGAGGTTAGACTGTAATCGTTATCGTCCCGCAAACTCTTCCTGGTCCAATTAATCCTAAAATATTAACGGACCCGTTTCTGCGGGGCGGGGGATAATAGGAAGCGAGGAGATTGCGGTCAAGGCCGGTTCCTGTTTGCTAGCGGTTAAGCATCAATAAGAAACGCCGGCGCAGATGCGTCGGCGTTTCGTGACGATTGATTTATTGGTTCTAGGCTTAGCCGTTAGCGGCGGCAAAGCGGCTGGCGACTTCGTCCCAATTGACGACATTCCAGAAGGCGGAGACGTAAGCGGGTCGCAGGTTTTGGTAATTGAGATAGTAGGCGTGCTCCCAGACATCGAGTCCGAGGATTGGAGTGCGGCCTTCCATCAGCGGGCTATCTTGGTTGGGGGTGCTTTCGACAACGAGCTTGCCGCCGTCGACGCTGAGCCACGCCCAACCGCTCCCGAAACGAGTTGCTGCGGCTTTAGCGAACTGACTTTTGAAATCGTCGAAGCTACCGAACGCGGCATCGATTGCAGCGGCGAGGTCACCGGCTGGAGCGCCACCACCACTGGGGCTGAGCACGGTCCAGAACAGGCTATGATTGGCGTGGCCACCACCATTATTGCGAACGGCGCCGCGTTTATCTTCTGGAACGGCGTCGAGATCGGAAACGAGTTCTTCGACTGACTTGCCTTCGAGGCCAGTGCCTTCCAGGGCAGCGTTGACGTTATTGACATAACCTTGATGGTGTTTTCCGTGGTGAATCTCCATCGTGCGAGCGTCGATGTGTGGTTCGAGCGCGTCGTGAGCGTAGGGGAGTTCCGGAAGTGTATAGGCCATGATCATGCTCTCCGTAATGAGACGTGAATCGGAATCGAAATCCGCCAGATTGCGTGCGAATTTCTCGTAATTGCCCGCTCCACAGCGGACATTTCGTTTCAGCTAAACATGTGGTGAGCATACCCCATTACCACAGGGCTGACAATCGGCCTAGCGGCCCAGAAGAAGCGGTGTATGCGGGTCGAAGGACGCTACACCATACCGGCGAGTTGCTTGACCAGTAGCAAGATACTGGACTGTTGCTGTTGAAGAATCGACATCGCGTAGAGAGTATTTGCGGCGAGCGATTGGTTCTTTTGGAGAAGGAGGTTCTCCTCCTCGGTATTCACGTCGTTAAGCGCCGAGATGGCATCGGAGATCGAGGTGTTCATCGCGTCCATGAGAGCTGCGGACGAGGCGACGGAGACGTCGGCGAACGCGTCGGCGCGGGCCTCTTCAATCGTTAGCTTTGCAAGCGCTTGGTCGATTACCAAAATGGCGTTGGAGGTATTCGTCGACAACCCCGATAAGCTGCCGCCAGTTTTAAGATCCGAGACGAGACCGGTATCGCCGCCCAGCTTTACGGAAGACACATCTTTCAGCGAGAACTCGGTGATATCGCTGATCTCGGGCGTCAAACGAAACTTCATCGCCCTCTCATCGCTGATTTCGATAGGCGTGAACGATCCAGTAAATCCGCCTACGAATTCAATGTCGAACCTCGTTCCGTTCTGATTGTAGGAGACGGTGTTGCCAGTAATCTGTTCCTTTTCAATCGTAGAATTATTGATGGTCACATTGATATCTGCTCCCAATCCATCACCCGTTGTGTCAAAATCCCCAGAGTCAACGGTAATCGCGACGACGGCATCGACACCAAATTCGACGGTGGTAAATATGAGATCGTTGTTGTCTACGGTGGCAGTAACCCCGGTATTATGAGACTCAGCATTAACGCGATCTGCAACGGAACTCAGCGAATCACCGTCCAAGACGGAAAGCGTCTGGGGACCGTCGGGGCCGTCGATCGTAATTGTTGCATCATCACTGATTTTTTTGCCAGGTCCGAAATAGGTCAATGTTCCTTGAGTGGCTGCCGCTGAAACATTTCCGGAAATCCTCGTTCCGCTCACCGAGTAGACTTCGACTCGTCTAACCTCAGCGGCGTCGATTCCGTTGGCAAAATAATCTGTCGAGCCTTGCAGAATTCGGTGGCCCTCGATTTTCAATCCAGCAATTCGATCGAGTTCATCGACCGCCGCATCAATTATTGCTTGTTCCGCGACTCGCTCATCTGCACTAAGTGTAAGGCCCTCATCTTTGAGCAAAGAGGTACGGATTGTATTGAGCTGAGTGCGAACGAGATCAAGGTTTTGTTGAGTTTGGGCGCCAACACTTGTTGCCAGATCGATAGCTGGCGTCGTACTGTTGACAACTTTCAAATCGCGTTGCAATTGCGTAAGTCGAATTATTCCCGACGGACTATCGGCTGCGGAATTGATTTTTTCACCAGAAGAGATCCTCAACGCGTTGCCAAGGGCCGCGTTATCGTGGCTGGCAAGCTGATTGAGCAGCATGCGTTCGAAGCCAGAAATTGTTGCCCCAATCCTCGACATAATTCGTACCTCGGACCATAAGAGTCCGACCTTTACTTAATGTTGTTCGTCGAGATTTTCATCTTTCAGATCTACTTCTTGGGCCATCAAATAGGACCGCAGGCTACCAAGAATCTGCATTGCGCGTTCTTCTACGTCTCGACGTCGTCGATCGCGATTTCGTTTTGGTTGAATGACGACTCGTGCCAACGTGCGAACGGCGATTCCAGCCACTCGCCCCGAAAGACTCCTATGAGTCTCTTCGAATTTGATTTCGACTTGAAACGGTACGGTACGATCGGTATTGCGTCTCGAGTTGGGTCCGTCAACCAGCAAAGCAACGCCGTTTTCATCGACCGACTGAATCTCTGCTTGATGGTCCGACACGAAGCCCTTCAGCTTTTCAGCAGCGACTGAAATGGGTACCGTTGTGACCAAGGCACGTTCGAGGATAAACCCTGATTCTCCCTTGTTGGTACCACCGGAGAGCCACGACATCCAACTGCCGCCGCTTGATTTGACGGCGGCTCCTCCTTGCTCGGAAGCCCCGACGCCAAGTTGCACGACTCGATTCCTGCCGCCCTCTTTTGCTTGATACAAAGCGCGGTCGGACCGTCTTAGAATCGACTCTGGCGTATCGCCAGGCTGTACTTCAGTCACCCCAAAACTCGCTTTAATCGACTTCCCTGCAAGTTGCGGCTGTATTGTGCTGGCAAGTTGTTGACGAATTAGCTCGGCCTTCGCTGTGGCCTCGACTATATCGCATTGGGGACAGAGGAGCACGAATTCTTCACCGCCGTATCGAGCGACAAGATCGTTGTCGCGAGAACAACGCCGGAGCAACGCCGAAAAGCTAATCAACGTATCGTCACCGGCTTGGTGGCCGAAAGTATCGTTGACTAGCTTGAAGTGATCGACGTCGCAAATTATGAGGCTGAACGGTTCGCCAGTATCTTCATATCTGGCAGTAAACTCTTGAATCTGGCGATCGAATTCCGCTCGATTCGCACATTGAGTCAAGGCGTCGCAGGTTGCCTTCTTATACAAAGTTACCACCTGCTCTTCCATCGCAACTTCTGTCGTCGCATCATGGAACAAGAACGCCGCCCCATGACACATCCCCTCCTTACCCACAACGGGAATAAGGTGAGCATTCACGGAACGCTCGTTGCCTTGGCGATCGATCATTGAAAAACGATTGAGGGTTTGTATTCCACTGCTTACTACGTTTGCCAAAGGGCATTGACTGTTATCTACCGGACGTTGTTGGTCGTCGTGTAGCTTGACCATTGTTGGTTCCCAGCACTGCATCATCACACTGCTACATGACAAACCCGTGAGACGTTCGGCCGCTCGGTTCCATCTCAAAATTCGCATCTGAGTGTCAACGCAGATCACGCCGTCGTACATGCTGTCGAACAAACGCTCGTGAAACAACTCGTTGATCGTCGGTTCGCACGATGTTTCGCTAACTTTCTCGAGCGACCACCAAGTATTGGCCGAATCGGGCAGTAGCTGCTGCAGCCAACGCCGTGCCACATTGGCCGAAAGCTGTACTCGATCCGCAGCTAACAGAGCGTAAAAATCGCGAATCAATTCGGGATCGAATTGCGTCCCAGCATATTCAAACATCTCCGCCAGCGCTCGCTCTCGCGACATGGCTTTGCGGTAAACATGATCGGTTGTCATGGAGTCGAAAGCGTCGACGATTGCGATGACGCGAGCGCCCAATGGCAGGTCCTCACCCTTTTTGTCGAATCCATGGCGGCGTCCGTCGTACCAAGCTTGGCTGTATCGAATGATATCCAGTAGCGACTGGGATCGAGTGCATGCCATCAAAATATCGCTGCCGTAGCGGCGCTGCTTCTCCATCGCCAAGAACTCGTCCGCCGACAATTTCCCCGGTTTGGTAATTATGTGATCGGGGACGCCGATTTTACCGACGTCGTGTAACAATGAAGCAATCTCGAGTTCATCTCGCTGCTGAGCACTGATATCGAGGTATTCCGCCCACGATGAAACCCCCAGCGCGACGCGGAGGCAATGGGCTGCCGAGGGCGGATGTTTCGCTCGCAAGGCAATGAACAAACTGCTGGCGACACCCAATCGAGCTGAGACGAGTTGCTCTTGATATTCTATTTCAGATTGCGATCCGAGTTCGGGCGAATGCCGCACTTCTTCGAGTTTATTGAAGACCTCAGCCACGGATTTCGCGCGGTGAGTATGCGCAACGCTTTCACGAGAACCAACGGGAGCTGGAATCGTCGGGGCTCGTTGCGTATCTGGCGGCGGTGACTGCACAACCTCTCCCTCGTTATGGATAAATTACACCAAAACGTACGTTTTTAACGGGCCAAGTCAAACTACAACACCAAGTTGCAACGACTGTCCCCCCGATGTTGGCGACGCCGAGTCGCTGCAGCCCGCAAAGTTCGCCCAACCGGCAGTTCCCGTCGATTTCTGGCTAGAGGAAGACCGGCACAATCGATACGATTCACATTCGTCCGATCAGTTGCCGACATCAAGATAGTAGTCCTTAGGCGGATTACCCCGGACAAATCAAAATGGCTCATTTGTGGTAAGCAGGAAATGGAATTCCGACGCACAACTCAACGAGGCGGCCGACGCCGACGAGCTCTCATCGACGAGAGCGGTATCAGCGATTCCGATAATTCGGCCACTAACGAAAGTAACGGCAAGAAAGCCGCAACCAAACGATACGGCGACCAAGCACGCCCCGAAAACCAGCCTCGAATTACCGAATTCATCCCCGTTAACCCTTGGCTATTGTGCGGATTATTTGCCCTCTTAGTACTTGTCATCGCCGGCGTTGAAGCACTCCACTTTCAAACGCAAACTCGGTTGGTGGCAACTAAACCGACCGGCGAAGCTCCGTCCGCTGGCAATGCTATCACTGCCACCCCGCCCAAGACCAAACTGGGTCTGACCGAACGGGGTCTGACCGAACGGGGTCTGACCAAACGGGGTCTGACCGAAACGAACCTGTCAGATAACGGCCCCAGCGCCGCTGTGCCAGCTGATTCGGTCTCTGCCGATACTTTAGGCGCCGACAGAGTAGTAACACCCAAGTCGTTGTCCGCCACTGACGTAACCAAACGCGCCAGCCTCGCTTCCACGCTGGGTGCGGTCATGTTGCTGGCAGTTGTAGCTTGCGGATTGGTGATCTATCGCCTGCGGAAGCACAAGAACGATGACTACACCGGCACCTATCGAGTTTGGATATGGGTCCCAGCGGTGGTATTTCTGGTCGCAGTTGAGCAGCAAACCGGATTCAGCCAAGCGATCGTCGCCTGGCTGGGCTATTTAGGATTCGAGAAATACTTGGCTCCGGAATTCTCAATCGGACTCATTGGGACGAGTTTACTTCTTGCCGGGATCACGATCCGGT
The DNA here is from genome assembly GCA_047620805.1 of Pirellulaceae bacterium. Classification (GTDB taxonomy): domain Bacteria; phylum Planctomycetota; class Planctomycetia; order Pirellulales; family Pirellulaceae; genus JBLHLE01. The sequence continues at coordinate 796 of JBLHLE010000370.1, read as the reverse complement.
TGCTGTTTGAGATGAGAGAGTGGCGTTTAGGCACGGGTCTGCTTTCGGGTACTGCCGCGCTTTACGTTCTGGCACTACTTTCGCACGTGCAAATCCTGCAACTTTCCAATCCACTACACCAGCAGATCTTGGCCTCGAGCCTGCTGTTAACTGCGCACGCGACTGCGTTGTTGACTTCACTGTTCTATCAGCGGTTCGTGTATCTCGATTCGCTGGGCAAGATTGTAATCGCCGTTAGAAAGCCCAAACCCAAAAGGGACACAAAATCGCAGGACGGCGAAACATCAAGCTCGGCACTGGCCAAAAAACGAAAGCGATCAGACCTCGATAACCCTCAACCAGCGGAAGAGCAAGGGAAGCCCGAGCCGAAGCCTGAGCCGAAGCCCGAGCCGAAGCCCGAGCCAAAGACGGTCGCCAAGAAATCGGCTCCACTCAAACGCGTCATGAAATCCGAACCGGAGGACGATGGCGACGACTACGCTGACGATGACAATGAAGAAGATGGACTTTCGCGCGCCGAACGTCGGCGACTCCGCAAGCTAAATCGCCGCAAGCGGGATGCTGCCTAGGCGGACGTCTGAACTATCCTGGCAGCGGATGGCGTGCGTGGTGAACCTTGCGTTCTGTCAGCGTGTCTCCCCTCTGTATCCAGCGTATCCCCTCGGCCTACCGTTGGCCTCGTTTTTCCAGCTATTGGTGGAGGTGGCGCGACCATTGGCCGTTTGCTTTGCGACCGAAGCTGCTTTTGGCAGCTCAACCGCCGCACCTGAACGGTTTGCAGTCCGCATGCTCCCCT
>JBLHLE010000369.1:0-6929 GCA_047620805.1 Pirellulaceae bacterium | reverse complement strand
TCGAAGGCGGTTTTAAACTGCTAATGTTCCGCGAAGAAGAGGTCAACCTGGAATCCGCATTCATGGCTCTCACCAAAGGCTTAGGCTCTAACATGTAACTCCCCGATGTCAACCTCAACCTAAACCTAAACCTAAACCTAAACTTCACATTACTGCAACTGCCATCCACCCAACTTCAGCTCCAACTCCAACTCCAACTCCAACTCCAACTCCAACTCCAACTCCCTCGCGCCCAGTCCTGTTTTACCAGCCACGACTGTTTCCACGAATTCTGCCATTTCTTCGCCTCTCATACCAGTAGGATTAACTCGAACAATGTCCGAAACGAAATGGATCGCCGAGCGAACGAAGGCGTTTGACAGCAGCGGAATCCGCAAGGTCTTTGAGCTCGCCAGTAAGATGACCAACCCGATCAATCTATCGATTGGTCAGCCGGATTTTGACGTTCCCGAGCCGGTGAAGGAGGCCTGCATCGATGCTATTCAAAGCGGCAAGAATGGTTACGCACTAACCCAGGGCATGCCAGTGCTGCGGGACAAGTTGCAAGCAGAAGTCGATGCCGAATACGGGCACGACGATCGCAGTTTATTTGTAAGTTCGGGGACGAGTGGCGGGTTGTTCTTGACGATGCTTGCATTGGTCGATCCTGGCGACGAGGTGATCATCTTCGATCCCTACTTCGTCATGTACGACTCGTTGGTCAAATTGGTCGGTGGAAAGTCGGTTGTGTTGAACACGTACCCGAATTTCCAAATCGATCCAGACCAAGTGGCCGCAGCGATTACGCCCAAAACGAAATTAATTCTGCTGAACAGTCCAGCGAATCCAACGGGAGTGGTAGCTTCCGAAGAAGCGATGAAGGCACTGGCCGATTTGGCGGCGAAACATGGTATCGCATTACTTTCGGACGAGATATATCGCCGATTTTGTTACGACGACAGTTTTGTCTCTCCGGCTAAATTCAATCCTGAAACCATTGTGATTGACGGGTTTTCCAAGAGCCACGCGATGACGGGATGGCGTTTGGGAATGGTTCACGGGCCGAAAGCCGTGATCGACACGATGCTTAAGCTGCAACAATATACCTTCGTTTGTGCACCGCAACCCGCTCAATGGGCGGGTGCCGTGGCGATGGATTTTGACGTGCAACCGTACGTCGATTCGTATCGACTGAAACGAGACGTGTTGATTGAAGGTATCCAAGACCTGTACGATGTATCGGTGCCCGGTGGCGCCTTTTATGTGTTCCCCAAGTCACCTCGCGGTACTGGAACGGAGTTTGTAAAGCGAGCGATCGAAAACAACCTGCTGATTATTCCGGGTGGTATTTTCAGCCAACAAGACACGCATTTCCGAATTTCGTACGCCGCAGATGATGCGACAATTCAGCGAGGCATCGAAGTGCTCCGAGAGCTTGCTCTCGAAAAGTAAACCCAGAGAGCTTGCTCTCGAAAAGTAAACCCAGAGAGCTTGCTCTCGAAAAGTAAACCCAGAGAGCCTGCTCTCGACAAATAAACCCAGCGAGCTGGCTCGCGATCACTAATCTGAGTCAGCGACGGTTTAACGACAACTTTGCGGGCAATTTTCCCGACGCCCCTTACGTCAAATGATTTTACTGTGGGTACAATTGATCCCATTGACTGAAACGTCTTACTAGAAGGAGCGAGAGAATGTATGGACCAACTACATGGCTCAACAGTGTATTTTGTGCCTGGTTCGTTTTCATGACTTTAGTTACATCGACACCTGCCGACGCGCTTCAGGACGAGTCGCAGCGTTCGCCATCGGATTTAACACTGAAGCCACCGGCACCCACTCCCACTCCCACTCCCGGATCGGAAACGGTTGAATCTGCTCCCTGCCAAGCGGTTTGTGAGCCGGTGTGCCGTCCGAGCAATTGCTGTGAAACGTCGGTCTGCGGCCAGGAAGCGACTTGTTGTGATACTTCGAGTGGCTGTCAGAGATCAGAACGCCGCTGCAGCAAGCCTCAGCGACGCTGTCGCACACGAACCCGTTGTAGCCGCCACTAAGGCTTCAGCCACACTGCAATTCCCGCGTAACATTCAATAAATCGTTAATGGCAATTTCGTCGACGATCGACGAAATTGTGTCAATGGATTGTCGTAGAGTTTGGGTGTTGTCCGGGTTCGGTAAAAACGTCACAATTCGTGTACCTCAATTTGGGGAAGATGGGCTACAATGCCCGGCTGTGAAAGCCCTCCGCTATATAAGGACGAAGAACGGATGAATTGTCGCCAGCTATTTTTGGTATTCACAGCGAGTCTGCTGCTATTGGTTAGTGCCTGCGGAAAACCCGGAGGATCCGGTCCGGGGTCTGATCTCAAAGTGCTTAGACTTCCCATGGTCACAGACGGCCCCAAGTCGGTCGACCCCATTCGTGGCTCTACCCAATACGAAAATAAAGCCTGCGCCCAAATCTACGAGACACTTTTCCAATACAAGTATCTCGTTCGTCCGCGGGAGTTGGAACCGCTGCTGTTGGTAGAAATGCCTGAGATCTCCGCGGACGGAATGACCTACAAGTTCCGTCTCAAGAAGGGCGTCCGCTTCCACGATGACGAGTGTTTCCCTGATGGTAAAGGTCGGGAGATGGTTGCCAGCGATGTGTTCTATTCCTGGAAGCGGGTCGCCGACGATGCGATTTCCAAGAATTGGTGGTTGCTGGAAAATACGATTGTCGGCTTCGATGAATACCACCAGGAACAAAACGCCGCCGAAAATTTTGACTACAACGCCGACGTTGCCGGAATGCGGATCATTAACGATTATGAATTCGAGGTCGAATTAAAGGCTGCGGTTTCTCGTTTCCGTTACGTGCTGGCGATGTTCCAAACTTCGGTTGTTCCGCACGAAGCGGTCGAGAAATATGGCGATAAATTCACTCGTCATCCCGTCGGCACCGGCCCGTTCACGATGTCCGAAGAAGACTGGATCTCCAGCAAGACCATGGTGATGAACCGCAATCCGAACTACCGCGACGAGTTTTATCCCACGGAATATATGGCAGAGGACAAAGCGGCAGGATTGGATAAGGCAGCCGGCACGAAGCTTCCAATTTGCGATCGAATCGAGTTTACGTTTTACGTCGAAGATCAACCGATGTGGCTGAAGTTTCGCACTCGAGAAATTGACTACACTACCGTTCCCGCCGAGTTCCTTGAAGAAGGCTTTATCAAACGCAGCAAAGAATTGCGTTCAGAGTATAAAGAGGAAGGCATCGTGGACCACAAAGTTCCGCTTATGGACTTCATCTTCATTGGTTTCAACATGGAAGATAAGTTGGTTGGCGGCGACTCCGAAAAAGCGAAATGCCTTCGCCAGGCGATTTCGCTGGCAATGAACTGGAACGAGCGAAACGAAGATTTTTACAACGGCATTAATGTTATCTACGATGGCCCGATCCCACCGGGACTCGAAGGGCACCCCGAGAATCACACCGCAGCCAAAAGCTACCGCGGTCGCGATTTGGCGCGGTCGCGAGAGTTGCTTGCCAAAGCTGGCTTTCCCGAGGGAAAGGGACTCCCCAAACTTGACTACTATGTGAGCAAGGGAGGTAACTCGGCCGAGCAAGCAGAAATGTTTGAGCGTCAACTTGGTGCTGTTGGTATTCAAATCAACAAGAACTTGGTCGATTTTTCCGTCTTGATCGAGGCCGTCAACAACAAGAAAGCTCAAGTATTCTCGTTTGCTTGGGGTTCGGACTATCCGGACGCCGAAAATAATCTCGCCTTGTTCTACGGCCCCAACGAATCGCCAGGCTCGAATCACTTCAATTACCACAACGAGGAATACGACAAGCTGTACGAGCAGATCCGCACAATGCAGCCGTCTCCGGAGCGAACGGAGCTGTACGTAAAAATGCGGGACATCGTGATCGAGGATACACCATACCTCGGTTCAATGGCGCGTACGCGTTATTATCTGGTAAATCCTCGTCTGAAGAACTTCAAGCCCGACGAAGTGTTTTCCAACTGGGTGAAGTATTTGGACGTTGACGAATCCAAGAAATGATTCGCTGCAAAATCACTGTGTAAGACGTCGCCGACTCGCTTAAATTTTTCACAACCTCACCCCTCACGTTGTTATGTCGTCGCCTAATGTATTCGCTCGCATCCCGTGGGCCTACACCGTACGCCGTCTGGTATACAACATACCTGTATACATGGGCGTGATCTTATTGGTCATGGCGTGCCTTCGCGTTAACGATCCCGTGTATTCGTTTCTCGGCAAGAACGCGAGCCAACTGCAGTACGACAAGTTCGCTGAAAAGGCGGGACTTGATAAACCCTTTGTCGTTCAGTACTTCACCTTTTTGACTAAGGTCGTTACGGCCAATTTCGTCAACGACGATAGCTGGGACAAGCCTGGCCAAAGCGTCGGTGAACTTGTTCGAATGAGCATCTGGCCGAGTCTCGCCATCACCGTTCCAGCACTTATCCTGACCAGCATGATATCGGTGGCGATCGGGTTACTCTCGGCGTTTAACCGCGGAAATCTGCTCGATAAATCGGTCGTCGTGGTCGCAGTGTTGGGGATGAGCGTGAGCTTCCTGGTGTACATTATTTTGGGGCAGTACTTCGGTGCGTTTATTCCCAATCGCGAATATGGTTACGACATATTTGCTGTCTCTGGCTACGAGCCGATGTTCCCCAACGGACTCTCGTCAGTCGGCGACATTGGCTATGCAATTTCAAATTGGTGTTATTATTGCCTGCTGCCCGTAATGATTAGCGTGGTGGTTGCGATGGGATATGACACTCGCTTTTATCGAGCGGTCATGGTGGAGGAAACAGGTAAAGATTACATCGTAACGGCACAAGCGAAGGGTGCCTCGCAGGCGAAGATCATGTTCGTTCACATGCTCATGAACGCGATGATTCCCATCATTACGCGAATCATGACTACGGTGCCCTTCTTAATTACGGGGTCGTTACTGCTCGAAGTCTTCTTCAGAATTCCCGGTATGGGACGCCAGTTGATTCTGGCGATTGGAGCAAAAGATTTCCCTGTCATCCAAGCATACACTGCGATCCTCGCGGCGCTGTTCATTCTGAGTAACATTCTTACCGATGTGCTATACGCCATCGTGGATCCACGGGTGACCCTGCGATGATTGGCAAGATTTTACAATCGCGAACAGCTCGCAAGTTCTTGCGCAACCGACTGGCGCTAGCGGCATCGGTCATCATCGGAATCTACTTCTTGGTTGCCGTATTCTTCTTTTTCGGTCCGATAACACTTGACGATACAGATGTTCGAGTGGGGCCCAAACACATTCGCGGCCTGTTCATGAACGCAAAGCCTGAACGCCGACTCGAGCAACTCGAGTCTTATCTGCACGAAGTGGAAACGGCGCTAGCGAGCCCCAACCCCGAAGAAGGCTTGGCGGACATTAAGGTTGGCAAGCTTCAAGTTGCCAATAAATCGCTGCCAGAACTGCAAGCGATTGTGGACGACTGCCGCCGAATGTACAACAACATCGCCAAGAGCAGCGACTTGGACGACGGTCCACGAACGCTGCCAGAATTGGAGCGTCTGGAGAAGAAAAAATCCGAATTATTTAAACCGCTCGACAAATACGACTCCACGGTACAGATGTTTTATGTCTCGCTTGGAACTGACCGGCAGGGTCGGTCAATCGCCTTGCGAGCGATCTTTTCGATCAAAGTAGCCTTTCAAATTGGCGCCGTCACCTCAATTATTTCCGTGCTGGTTGGCAGTTTCCTCGGAGCGGCGGCCGCCTTCTTCGGCGGCTGGGTCGACCACCTTGTGATCTGGCTATACTCCACATTTTCGTCAGTTCCTAACTTGGTTTTGCTCGTCGTCTTGGCCTACGCTTTTAGCGGCACAGTATTCGACGGCACGCTCGTACCCGTCTACGTCTCGTTCTGCATGACGTTTTGGATCGGGCCCTGCCGAGTCATCCGTGGTGAAACCCTCAAGCTGAAAGAACTCGAATTCGTCCATGCCGCGCGAGCCATGGGGTTCAACCGGATCTACATCCTATTGCGACACGTCATCCCCAATACCGCGCATCTCATGTTGGTTAACTTCTCGTTGCTCTTCATTGGGGCGATTAAATCGGAAGTTATCCTTAGTTTCCTTGGACTGGGCGTGAAGAAGGGCCCCAGCTGGGGGATCATGATCAGTCAGGCCAAGTCGGAAGTTATCACCGGATACTTCTGGCAGATTGGAACAGCAACAGTCTTTATGGTTGGCTTGGTTCTAGCATTCAACATTCTTACCGACGCGTTACAAGACATCCTCGACCCCAAACACGTTTAGTTATCCTGCATTATTCAGCGACATTCCCCATGAACAACCAGGAACCAGTTCTTTCCGTTCGTCGCCTTAGTGCGTGCTTCCGCACGGACCGAGGGGAAGTGACTGCCGTGGACGACGTGTCGTTTGATGTGTCTGCTGGCGAGACGCTGGGTATTGTTGGCGAATCGGGTTGCGGAAAATCGGTCACAAGCAAGAGCATTATGCGACTGCTTCCCAAGCGAAACAGCTTTCTCAAGCCGCACAGCGAGATCCTGTTCGATGGGCAGGACTTGTCCAGGCTGTCTGAAAGTGAAATGCGATTGATTCGAGGTAATCGGATCGCCATGATCTTTCAGGAGCCGATGACTTCACTGAATCCCGTATTCACCGTCGGCTGGCAATTAGAGGAAGCTCTAAAATATCATACGAAACTGAATCGCAAAGAGCGCTGGGATCGCATTATCGAGATGCTCGACATGGTCGAGTTACCCAATCCGCAGCGACGAGCCGGCGAGTATCCTCACCAATTGTCGGGGGGAATGAGGCAGCGAGTCATGATCGCAATGGCGCTTTGCTGCGACCCAGAAATCCTTATCGCCGACGAACCGACCACCGCACTCGATGTGACGATTCAGTCGCAAATA
>JBLHLE010000368.1:0-6934 GCA_047620805.1 Pirellulaceae bacterium | reverse complement strand
GGTCGAGAACTCGCGATGCTCAGCCGCGAATTGGTGCGACTGGATGTAAATGTCCCCATTGAAATTGACTGGGCCGCCGGCAGGGTAGGGGGGGTCAATCAAGACAGGATTCAGGAACTGTGTAACGAATACGGCTTTCGAAGCTTGGGGGATCGAATGTCCAGTTTAGCGGTCGCCAACGCTCCAGCCGAGTGGCACTGCGATTATCAATTGATTTCGAACGACGCGGAATTGGAAGACTTAGTCAATCAACTGCGTCAACAGAAGCGTATCTCGATCGACACCGAGACAACAAACGCGCTACCGCGATTCGCCGAATTGGTCGGTTACAGTTTTTCCTGGGAAGAAGGCGTCGCGTATTACGTTCCGGTCCAAGCACCCGCTGGAGAACCTTGCCTCGACGCCGAGCATGTTCGCGCGTTGCTTAAACCGATTCTCGAGGATCCCTCAATTAAGAAGATCGGCCAGAATATAAAATACGACATGCTCGTCTTGCGTTCCATTGACATCGACGTGCAGGGAGTCTTTTTAGACACCATGGTTGCGGATTATTTGCTGGCCCCAGGCGAGCGAAACCATAGTATCGACGACCTAGCCAAACGATACCTTAACCATAACAACGTATCTATCAAGGAGCTGATCGGGACAGGCAAAAAGCAGATTTCAATGGCTGAAGTCCCTGTCGCGGAGGTCGCTCAATACGCGGCCGAAGATGCCGATGTGCCGTTTCGGCTCGCTCCAATCTTAGAAGCCCGTCTGAAACGACAACAGCTTGACGAACTCTACTTTGATCTCGAGGTCCCACTGCTGGACGTGCTGGCCGAGATGGAATGGAACGGCATCGAAGTCAACCGAAAACGTCTGGAAGAGTTGAGTCACGAATTCGGCTCGCAACTGGATACTCTGGAAGACGAGATTTATGAAATTGCGGGCGGCAGCTTCAACATTGATTCCCGCCAGCAGCTTGGAAAGATTCTATTTGAAGATCTCGAATTGCCCGTCATCAAAAAGACTAAATCCGGGCCCAGCACCGATGTCGACGTACTCTCCGAACTGGCGAAGAAACATCCTCTTCCAGCAAAAATCATTGAATATCGGCAGTTTGCCAAACTGAAAAGTACCTATGTCGACGCATTACAAGGGTTGATTCACCCCGCAACAAATCGCGTGCACACTTCGTTCAAACAGGACGTCGCCGCCACGGGCCGGCTCAGCTCCAAAGACCCCAATCTGCAGAACATTCCAGTGCGGACCGAATCCGGCAGGGCAATCCGCTCGGCATTTCAACCTGGCTTCGAAGGTTGGAAGCTGCTGACCGCTGACTATTCACAAATTGAATTACGCGTTCTGGCTCATTTCTCCCAAGACGAAACGCTACAACGAGCCTTCGCGCAAGACCAAGATATCCATCAGTTAGTTGCCAGCGAAGTCTACGGTGTCACGGTAGACGACGTAACCAGCGACATGCGCCGAGCCGCGAAAGCCATCAACTTCGGAATCATCTACGGACAAACGCCGTTTGGTCTCGCTAAAGCACTCGATATATCCAAGGACGAAGCTGCGGAGTTTATCGCCGCTTATTTGGCAAAGTATCCCGGCGTGGAAGAATTCATGGAGGAAGTGCTCGACCAGTGCAGTATCGACAACTACGTCTCCACCATTTTGGGCCGAAAACGCGAAGTGTCTGGCGTCAGGAACGCGATGCGACGAGGCGTCTTACGGACAATGCCAGAACGAATTGCCATCAATACAGTCATCCAAGGCTCGGCAGCAGACTTGATCAAAATCGCGATGTTGCGACTTTACAAACGACTCAAGGACGAAAACCTTCAAACGAATATGCTGCTCCAAATTCACGACGAATTGATCTTCGAAGTTTCCGAGGAGCAAGTCGACGAATTGGCTACTATCGTCGTTGAGGAGATGAGTGGCGTCTACGAATTGACGGTGCCACTGAAAGTTGATGTCAGCGTAGGGGACAACTGGGCAGCCTGCCAAAAATGGACCGCCCCACCGACAATGAGAATTGACCGACAATGAGAATTGACCGACAACGAGAATTGACCGACAACGAGAATTGACCGATTAATTAGAATGTGGACAGTATAACCATGCACATCATCGGAATTTGCGGAGGCATCGCCAGTGGAAAGTCGCTCGTTACCGACCAATTCCACGCGTTGGGGGCCGCGATCCTCGATGCCGATAAGGCTGGACATCAAGTCCTCAAAGAGTCTGCCGTAATCGAAATATTGGTCGAGCGATGGGGGGCCAAGATCTTGGATGAGCAAAATCAGGTCGTCCGCTCGGTTGTGGCAAAAATAGTATTCGCACCACACCCTGCAGGGCCGCAAGAACTGGCATTTCTGGAACAAACCACCCACCCACAGATCGGAAAACGCCTAAAACAACAACTTAACGAATTCAAGTACGCCGATATGAAAGCCGTGATCCTCGACGCCCCAGTTATGTTCAAAGCGGGGTGGGACGGAATGTGCGATACAATCGTCTTTGTCGATGCCCCGCGGGCCATTCGACTCGACCGTGCGAAAAATCGTGGATGGAGCGAAGCCGATTTTGACGCTCGTGAGGCGGCCCAGGAATCCTTGGAGGTTAAGCGATCACGAGCCGATCTCGTAATAGACAACTCGGGTAGCCAGGATCAAACCGCAGCCCAAATCGAAGAGCTCTGGAACAAATTGTAACGGTTAATTCGGCAGGAACGATCGTTCTCCATTTGCCAACCCCCAAATCAACGTAAGTGAAAACTCTTAGTTTCCCTTACAAAAACTTTTGCTCAAACCACCCATCTTTTGGTAGAACTAAAGGGATGATCAAATCAACAGTTTGATTACCCACCCCTAGTTTCCCTTCATTTCCGTTTTCCTTGTTTGATCAGCACACCCTCCTCGGTGCCATTCGCGCGCTACATTATCCTGATCAGGAGCATTCCATGTCCACCAGAGGCCCCAAGCCAAACGGTAGTCGCAAGCAACCAGACGAACCGACCGACGACGCTTACCTCAACGCGCTCGAAGATCAAGAGCCGCTATCAATAGCGGAAGAGATCGCCGACGACAGAGAACGTGGCGTCAAGGATCAAACCAACGACCACTACGAAAAAATCAAGCAGGGCGAAATCCATATCGCCGAACTGCAAAAGATGAGCATGGCAGAGCTCATCGATTCGGCTCGAAAAGAAAACGTCAAAGAAGTCGCGGGGATGAAGAAGCAGGACCTGATTTTTCGGATCCTGAAAGAACGCGTCAAAATGAACGGGTTGATGTACGGCGAAGGAACGCTAGAGATCCTTCCCGATGGTTTCGGCTTTCTGAGAAGCTCGGATTACCACTACCTGTCCTGTCCCGACGATATCTACGTTTCGCCAAGCCAGATCCGGCGTTTTGGACTGCGCACAGGTTCAACAGTTTCGGGCCAGATCCGTCCACCGAAAGAAAACGAACGCTACTTTGCTTTGCTGCGAGTGGAAGCGATCAACTTCCAAGACCCAAACTTGATGTCGGACTGTGTTCAATTCGACGAACTCACACCATTGCACCCCGACTCCCGAATTGTACTGGAATCGGACCTCGGCGACGTCTCCACTCGAGTTGTCGACATGATGACTCCGATCGGTTTCGGACAGCGTGGCTTGATTGTCAGCCCTCCAAGGGCCGGCAAAACGATCCTCATGCAACGCATGGCGAAGTCAGTCTTAGTCAATTATCCCGAAGCCTACGTAATGATGTTGCTGATCGACGAGCGTCCTGAAGAAGTCACCGACATGGAGCGCGAAGTCAAAAGCTCGAACTGTGAAGTTGTCAGTTCGACCTTCGACGAACCGCCCTCGCGACACGTTCAAGTTTCCGACATGGTAATCGAAAAAGCGAAGCGGATGGTCGAATACGGTCGAGACGTCGTCATCTTCCTCGACTCAATCACGCGACTGGCTCGCGCTTGGAATTCCGAGTGCCCTCAATCCGGTAAAATCTTGTCGGGCGGCCTGGACGCCAACGCGATGCAAAACCCAAAACGGTTCTTCGGATCCGCTCGCAAAGTCGAAGAGGGTGGATCGCTGACTATTATCGCGACTGCGCTCATCGACACCGGTAGTAAGATGGACGAGGTTATCTTCGAAGAGTTTAAAGGGACTGGCAACTTGGAAATCGTCCTCGACCGCCGCATCGTCGATCGACGCATCTGGCCAGCCATCGATATCAATCGCAGTGGAACTCGACGCGAAGAAATGTTGATGGATCCCGAGGAGCACCGACGGGTATGTGTGTTGCGGCGAGTCTTAAACGACATGAACCCTCCTGATGCAATGGAACTTCTCGTATCCCGTCTGGAAAAAACGAAGACGAATGCGGAATTCCTGATGGGCATGAACATGGGACAGTAACAAAGTGCCTGATTCCAGCTAAGTGCCTGATTCCAGCTAAGTGCCTGATTCCAGCTAAGTGCCTGATTCCAGCTAAGTGCCTGATTCCAGCTAAGAGTCGTTCGGCAAAAAAGAGTGGCTCGACTCAAAGCCAGTTCATCGCCCCATCGGTTGAAGCACTGCAGGTCGCCATTGTAACGTCGCCCGTTTTAGACCAATTCATCGTCGCATCCATCAAGTGGAGACCTACTGTGCCCAACGTATTCACTGGCAAAGGTGATCTTCCCTCCTCCAAATTCGCGATCGTCGTTTCTCGCTACAACGACAACATTACGGGCAAGCTGGTCGACGGCGCGGTGGATACATTGACGGCTGCGGGCGTGCCCGATGACACGATAGATGTGGCCTGGGTACCCGGCGCGTGGGAGATTCCGCTGATCGCCAATCGACTGGCCGATACGGAAGAGTACTGCGCCATCCTTTGTTTGGGAGCGGTAATTCGAGGTGAAACGACACACGATCAACACATCAATCGCCAGGTAAGCATGACGCTGGGTGAATTAGCAATTCGCACGGGTCTACCAGTGCTATTTGGGTTATTGACGGTCAATTCTTTGGAACAGGCGATCCACCGCAGCGGTGGAAATGTTGGCAACAAAGGTGTTGAGTGTGCGGAAGCTGCTCTGGAAATGGTCCGCTTGTTGGGTAAATTACCCTTGAAAGGGGCATAGTTTTGAGGACTGCAGTGCAATTAGGGCATCTCAAACTCATCCAAAGCCGATACAATACCCCACAAGCCAGAAGAAGACAGATTCTAGAATACGCATTCACACCCTCAAGTAACCGACTTGAATTTACTCCACACCTGATACGCAACTCAGTTAGCCCGTTTTCGCGCCAGTCGCGAAAGCCCACGACACGCAAGGAATCAAAATGCCTCGCCGCAGCAGAGCTCGAGAGGTGGTTTTGCAAGTTTTATATGCTGATGATGCCAATCCCGACCGCAGCTTGACGGACTCGGATCAGTTTTTGCAAGGCCGCCTTAAAAACGCCGTAGAACTCGTAGAGTTCGCGCGGTCGCTTCTTGCTGGAGTTCGCCGAAATCGCGGCGAGCTCGACGAGATGCTCAACCACTGTGCAGACAATTGGTCGCTTTCGCGAATGGCCGTCACCGACCGCAACGTCCTCCGCTTGGGCGGATACGAAATTGTTTTTACCGAAACACCTAACGCCGTCGTTATCAACGAGGCAGTGGACCTGGCAAAGCGATTCGGCGCTAAGCACTCAGGAAAATTTGTGAACGGAATTCTCGACAAACTTGCTCAGAGTCAGCGTGCAGCCAACGGCGACTCCACTAGCGACCCAGCTCCAAACGCATAACTCACAGTAAGTAGATCGAATCGACTAACGGAATTACTCATGTCCTTATTCAATCCCTTTCGTAAGAAGCCCGCCCCAAGTACCGCCAGCCAGCAAGACTCCGATCAATCGCCCCAAGTGGAAACGGGGGCCAACGAAACGGGGGTCAACGAAACGGGGGTCAACGAAACGGGGGCCAACGAAACGCAGCCTGAGGGCGAAGCGAGGACATCCATCTGGCAGCGTTTCAAGCAGCTCCTCAATACGGATGTCCGCGACCTGTTCAAGGAAAGCGGACGTTTGGTCGACGACGAGTTCCTCGACGAACTCTTTGCAGTCTTGATCAAAACCGATATGGGCACTGGGCCAGCAAACCGTATCCGCGAAAAAATTCATACGGAGTACCGCGCGCGGCGCGTCGAGTACAGTGAGTTGATCACCGCCGTGAAACAAATTATCAGCGAATTGCTGCCGCGGCCCGGTGAGCCGATAAATCTCGCACCAGCCGGCCCCACTGTCGTTATGGTCGTGGGAGTAAATGGATCGGGCAAGACGACGTCAATTGCCAAACTCTCGAACATGTTCCAACAACAAGGCAAGCGAGTCGTACTTGGAGCCGGTGATACGTTTCGGGCAGCCGCCGTCGAACAGCTGACTGTCTGGGCCGAGCGGACCGGTGCCGAAATCGTTAAGGCCGATCAGGGAACGGACCCTGCCAGCGTCGCTCACCGCGCTGTCGCTCGAGCTATCGAGATCGATGCCGACTTCTGTATTCTCGACACAGCCGGCCGACTTCAAACTCAAGTTAATCTGATGAATGAGTTGAACAAGATCCGTCGAGTCATCCAGAAACTTATCGAGGATGCTCCCCACGAAGTCATCCTGGTTCTCGATGCAACGGCAGGCCAAAATGGAATCAGTCAGGCTCAGGGATTCTCTGAGGCCGCCGGGTGCACGGGCATCATGCTGGCGAAATTGGATGGCAGTGCCAAGGGCGGCGTCGTCATTCCAATTTGCCAGAACTTCAACATCCCCGTGAAGTTTATCGGACTAGGCGAACAGGCCGACGACATCGCTCAATTCGATGTCGATAACTTCGTGGATGCCTTGTTCGCCGACGGATAGACGAATAGACGATCAACAGCCACGCGAAATTTAGTATCGATCCGCCGGCTAATTGACCAACCTCAGTTT
>JBLHLE010000367.1:0-6937 GCA_047620805.1 Pirellulaceae bacterium | reverse complement strand
TGTCAGAGCAAGATACTCGCCGCCACCCGCCAGTTTAAAGTTCGTGTGCAAAGGATTCAGCGGATCAACTCGGTCTTTATCCGACGCGTACACGACCATGAACGCGCCCGAGTCAAGATCGACAGCGGGAAAAGTCCATTTATCTAAATCGGCCGCATCATCGGTCAAGTGCCAACCGGCCAGATCGACGGATTGAGCTGTCGGATTGTATAATTCAATCCAATCACTGAAGTCCCCGTTCTCATCGGTCAGCCCGCTATTGTTTTGGGCAACGAGTTCCGAAATGAGTAGCGTCCCTGCCAAGACGCGTCTCGCTTCTAACGACTCTAACAAAACCTGTCGAGGACGCCGGCGACGCTTGAAACTCATCGTCTATCACCTAGAAGAATTTGACTCGGAAACATCGGAACGCCGAACGGCGTTTATCCTACGCGAAATCGACAATCAAATCGTCAATAATGTCGTCAATTTCGCCGATGCCGTTCTCGAAAACCATTTGAAACTCATCGGTACGCCGACGGTCAACTGGCGTGAAATGCGCGAATAAACGATCGATTGCCTCTAATTGCAGCTGAATGTTCAACTCTTGTTGCGACTCCGACAGCAACCCAGCTTCGCTCGGACCTACACCGGATTCTGCTAGAGTATCACTTGCAATTCCAAACGCACGATTCGCCGCTAAGGCTACCGGATAAGTGATGCCAACGCCGAAATTTAGTGAAAATGGAGTAAAATCGAACACGCTAATGCCGCCGTCCTTACTCACATCAACGTACTCGGGAGCAGCCGGCACGGACGTACCAAACCAGTAACTAAACGTTGAAAAGTCGAATACCGAAACGCCTTCATCGCCGTTTTGGTCAAACGTCAGGCGATACAGCTTATTGCTAGCGTCGCCGCGGATTGAATGTACGTCGCCACCTGTGCCGTCGCCATTGCCATCTAACGACAACCCCAAGAAGTCGGTAACCGTCGGCTGAATCTCGATTTGATACACGCCTTGAGGAAGGCTATAGGCGTCAAACGAAATCGTCAGCACTCCGTCCTCCAGACTCAATTGCTCTTGAGTAAGGGCGATTACGAGGTCGGGATCGTTATCGGCGTCGATACCGAGGTTCGTCAAAGTGATGTCGGCGGGGGTGAGGCCCCTCACATTCTCGCTGAAAATTACTGTAAATTCCCGCAAATCGCTGCGTTGCTCGTCCCACGTCGTTGGCAATGGTCCCTTTGGCAACGGAGCGGAGTCGACCATGCTGGCATTTAACTCCCACGAAACGACGGTCGGGTGAGACGGCAAAGCGCTCCCAGGAGTCGGGCCGTCCGCACCAAAGTTCGCGGAGTCTTCGCCCCAGGCAGTTATATTGACTCGCGTCAGAGAGAAGCCTGCACCTGCAGGCTCAGTCACCCATGGAGCAACATTGGTGTAAGTTAGAGTATCTTCGAGCAACAACGGAATATAGTTGGGTTCGCTGGCCGGCGGAGAATCGGGTCTCATCAACTGCACGGTTTCTCCGCTGTCACTTAGACTGCCGCTATAACCACCCACAACCACTACCGAACCATCGATACCGTAGTGTTCGCGAAAACCAGTCAACTTGTCGGCGTTCAAGACGTCGGTGGGATCGAATGACAGCACGACGAGAACGGAATCGTGAGGTAACATCTGCCCGGCGAGAAAACTATAAGTAACTCCACCACGCAGTTCCCAATTCGCCAGATCGATGTCCACTGCCGAGGTATTTTGAATCTCAATAAATTCGAGATCGTTGCTGTCAAAAATGCCACCACTGTCCTGCGGTTGGTACATTACTTCGCTAATGACAAGGGGTCCCGACCGCGGCCCACTGTTCGCTGCGTCAAATGTCCTGGTAACCATCGGCAGCAATTCGCCGGTGCCGTTCGGCCAGCGTCCAAAAGATTCGCCATTGATCGCTGCGCCAAATTGCACGATGTCGACGAAGTCTAGCAGGTCGCCCTGAGCGTCAACGGACACCAAATAGACCTGGTCACCATGGGCACCATCCAAAGCGAAATCCTTTGGGTCGGCGCCCACCGACACGTTAAAATCCGACTCGTTGAAGCTGATGTACTCCCCGGGCAGCAATTCTGTCAAAGCTGGGATCGCGAATTTTTCGACGTCGGCGGCGGAATCCGATAAATACCAACCGCCAATAGTCACGGGCGTACTATTCGGATTGTAAAGCTCAATCGTGTCGGATAGCGGAGCGTCGGTGTGCGACAAGACTTCATTGATAACGATCGGCAAGGCGAAAGTCCCAGCATTCTCACCGGGTGTACCAAGGTAGCGAATACTATCCCGCCAGTTACTCGGCGAGTCGTAGTCGCCCGCGGTATCGACTACTTGCAATGTCGCCCCGCGACCGTCAGCTAGTTGCGGCCACTCGGGGCTATCGTTGTATTCGAATTTCTGAATCGTGTTGTTAGTGGGATCCTCGAGTTGCACGATCTCGCCGTCGTTATTCAGCTTGCCAGAATCGAATTCTCCAATGACGTTTAGCCCGGTCCCATAGCGTGCTGCAAAAGCCTGCTGATCTTTAACCAGCAGTATTCGTTCGCCAGCACCGACATTCACGTTTCCAAATACGTATTCAATACCGTCGGTGAAGCTGACACCACTTAGGTTCAACGGCTCCGTGCCGGTGTTGAGCAATTCCAGGAACTCAAAATCTTCGACCAAGACGCCAGGTACAGCAATCAGTTCATCCTGCGTTGGAAGCGAGGGATTGTAGTTTACTTCCGTGACTCGCAGAAACTGTTGCACGCCGCTGGGATCGCCCTGATAGGTTAGCGAGACGACCTCAGCGCCGGTTGGATCGAGCAATTCAATGGTCTCGCCGAAGGAGGATAGATGTCCACTGTAGTTCCCCTGAATGAACCGTCCTTCTCCGCCTGTGGGCCCAATGGCACGAGCGCGAAACGCGTTTACATTTGGCGAAACGAAGAGTGAACTGTTCGCGTTAATTACGGTCCCGGGTTGGAACGTAAAGTCGACTGCGTTACTCAATCGCCAGCCGGAAATGTCCACGGCAACGCTGTTGCTGTTAACAATCTCGATGTACTCTTCATCTTGGTTGTTTGAGACCGGCGAGAAGTCAATCGCTCCAATAGTGATATTGGTCATCTCAGGAACTAGTGCCGCGTAGTCAACTTGCTGTGGCGGAATGCTCCCCAGACCATACAAATAGTTGCGACGCGGCTCGAGGTACTCATTGCGAATTCGATCGACCGCTTCTCGCATTGTTTGCCAGGTCCCCGCCTGCCCGTTCTCACCCGTGCCGCTCCAAGATCCCCACTTCTGGTAATCCAAGTCCGCGTCGTCCGTCCCCAGCTGCGGATTGACGTCGTTGTTTGGATCGATCAAGGCGACGAGTTCATCCAATCGCGATTCGAGCTGACGATCGACAACGGGCGTTCCCGGTGGTTGATAAATCTCATCCATTAGCGTTCGCAACCGGCGATGATACATGTCGCGCACGCCCGGCGAATTCAGAACGGCACCCAACACCCCGTTGTTGCTACCGACATAAAGCCCGGTCGTCGAGTAAATCACGTCGTCAAAATAGGCGGGACCCCCACGCCATTTGTGCCCCAACGTCAGGTCATTATCCCACGGCAAAAACTGCCATTCGCCGGTGCCATTTGTGTCGTTGTAGATGTAATAATTCTTGTGACAACAGTCCGTATTCGCAGTGAGGGCAAAACCGACCATATAGTTTACGACCTCTGGTACATTTACGTGATCGAAAATGTAGTTCGTTCGCGCGGTACCCGAGAGAGTTGTGATGTTGGTCAAAAAGTCGCTGAGGTCAGTGTTCGGTTGGTCGCGTTGCGTCTTCTTCTCCGCGCCGGAGGTGGCATGATTGACCGAAGTCATGGTGTTGTACATCTTGTACAGAGCGCCCTGCGGGTCTAGCCCAAGTCGGTCGAGGTATCGGTCGTCGCCATCTTCGACCATGTCGGCGACGCTGAAGAATTGCCCGTTCTGTTGAACGCGAACCGGGAACGCAAAGTGGTACGGCCCTCCCGTTTGCTGGAGTATTTCGTAGGCAACCGTATTGCGAACTTTGGCTTTGTCAGCCCAATTCGATAGCAGATTGATATCTTTGACGCGGGCACCGTCCGGCGTATACAGGAATCGATTGCCGCGATTGAAGTCTAGATCGTAGCTCTTTTTGCCAAATCCACCTGTGGATTGACCGTGCACATCCATCTGGACGTTGTCGTAAAACTCGCCCAAATAATAAAAACTGACTCGGGTTCCCGTGCGATCATTGGCAGCATTGGGATCCTCGACGAACGAGTACAAGACGGGCAGATTCGAGTCCACCGTCGGATCGTGGACCACCGTGCCGAAGTACTCGTCTGAGTCGCTTACGGACCCGAACAGCGGCCAACGCATCGCATTGGTTTGGCTGTCCGTCGCCGTAAAATACCAGCGGACCATTTCGCCCAATACGTATTCCGACGACGGAATCGTCGCGGTGAATATGCCGTCCGCGGCCACCGCATCGTCCCCCGTACCGTCGTCGACCATCGCAATCGTCGTCTCGGCAGCAAACATTACTCGGTAAGTCAAATCGACTGAACTAACCGCGTGAAATGTAGCACTAACTTCCGCAGTAACTACCAAATCCTCTGTTTCCAAAGGAGAGCTCGGAGCGTGACTGACATTGGCGACAATCGGGCCGAGAGAATCCACGCCGTCGCCGTTGTGCTCTCCCGGCGTCGGCTCGACAAAATACTTAATGTCGTTTAGCTCTGCGACCAAATTACTACCAACCAACTCGGCAGAGAATAACAAATCTCCGTCGACTGCTGAGGAGTTAAGCAATTGAACCGTGAGAACATTATCCCCGTTTTGAAGCAACGTGATGTCTTCGTTGATGGCAAACTGAACGGACTGCAGCGCAGCAAGATCAGAGCGTTCAGCCGTCGCGGTCGAATCGTAACTTAAGGCCACCCCAGCCGGAGCGTTCGCACTTGCAATTTCGATGCCATTCAGGAACGCGACGAATCCCGCATCGTATTGAACATTGAGGTTCAACGAATCGACATCAGCTGCGTTGGTAACCTGGAAGGGATAACGCAGATAGGCGCTGGCGTTGATATTGTGCATGTCCGCACTAACATCTGTAGCTATCGCTTGCGAAACCGTCGGTGTCCCGCTAATTAACGCGGTCATTGCAGTTGTGTCACAATCGTCTGCGGCGCTGCCATCGGTCCCATGAGGTAACACAGCAATATCGATGAAATCCCCAATGTTTATGCCCTGGATCGCTACTTGCTGGGTATATCCAGTCGTATCCAAGCCGCCAATGGCCTGAGAGAATTGCTGGACGCCGTCGACCCAAATTTCTCCGCGAGTCCCCGAGCCGCACAACCCTCCCTTGTGAATATGGAAGTCCACGGTGACGTCGCCCGCGACCGTACTCTCCCAGCGACGAACCACCCAATGAATGTTCGAATTGTTACTTCCGTTGGGATGCACGTCTACCGACCCGATGGACGTCCACGGGGCCGACGAAGTATTGAAATCCCAAGCCGTGCCCGTCCAATAGTTGGTTGCTGAATGAGGGCCGTCGTCGCGTGGGAAAGCTTGAAAATCTCCCGGTTGATATGCAGGAGTTGCATCGCCCGTTTCGTTGTAGTAACCGTTGGTCCAGTTATTCTCGCCGTGCGTTCCGCTACTCGACCAATCGGCGACGGAGTCGGCAATCTGTTGTGGCGGATCCAACAAAACCTCGTAACCGATCGGAGCTGTCTCGGTGGTCCAACTGCCACTCGTTTGAAATTCGGGTAACGTCCAGTCCAATCCCAGCGAATTATCCGCCGGCACAAGAAACTCAACGGGCGTCGCGTCGGAAACGAATGTCGTCTCGATCGTTCCCGTGGGAAATCCGTAAGTGACGTCAGTCGTCTGCTGCGGGTAAATCGGCGTAAATCCGTGAATGACTTCTTGCTTAAGCAACCCAGGATTGGCTGGGTCTGGAATGTCGTGCGTTAACGCCAGATACTCGCCGTCGGTATTAAGTTTGAAGTTTGTGTGAAGTATCCCGTTGGGATCAGTGCGGTCCTTTTGGGATGCAAAAACAACCAAGTAACCGCCCGCTTGCAGCTCGACCGCAGGAAAACTCCACTTGCTTAGGTTGGTCTCGCTATCGGTCAGGTAATGGTCTGCAAGGCTGCCTAATTCGTCACCCGCATTGTGAATTTCTATCCAATCAGGTGAATCGCCATCTTCATCTTCAATAGTCAAACTGTTGTCCGCTGCAAACTCACTGATCACGAAAGCCGCTGCCAAAACTCGCCGATCTTCCAAACGCTCTAGACGTAGAGTCCGGAACTGAGATCGCTTGCGGCGTCGCGTTGCGTCGAACTGTTTGCGCCGATGAGAACTGAGATGAGAACTGAGATGAGAACTGAGATGAGAACTGAGATGAGAACTGAGATGAGAACTGAGATGAGAACTGAGATGAGAACTGAGATGAGAACTGAGATGAGGCATTCCATTTTTCCCTGCGGGACTCGGCGGTTGCGAAGCCCTTCTAAGGGACGCGTAAATTGCCTGCCCGCTCGATTGAACGGATTTGAAGTTGGCGGTGGTCACAAAACGAAAAATGCGACAAGCACGCCGGCGGTCGAAAGTGCTCGTTTCGTCAGGAGATCCAGCACTATCGACTATACCCAAAACGCATCGCTACGGCCAAGAAATGGCGAGTTTTTCCTTACCACCCTTGTAGGGGAGGCAGTTAAAGCGTGCATTTGGAAAGATAGGGACAGTTTCCGAAGGTAAATGCGGTCCAAAGGGTGTTAGCTTAGGCAGTTTCGTTGGCGAGCTGGTGAAAGATTGAGAAATCGACGATTCGTTTTGACCTGGCAATTTGACGATAGGCCAATTTCTCTTCTCTGCGTGAGA
>JBLHLE010000366.1:0-6944 GCA_047620805.1 Pirellulaceae bacterium | reverse complement strand
ACGAAGAATTGCACAAGTACCTCGAACTGACGCGATCCGCAATTGAACTTGCCGGCAACACCGCAGGTCTCCAGAAGATGCTCGTCGCCGTGCTACTGGAGTCTGAGTTTTTGTACCGTCTGGAGTTTGGTACCGGGGAGCCCGATCAGGATGGACGAAAGATGCTGTCGCCCCGCGAAGCCAGCTATGCCATCTCGTATGCGTTGGGTGATCGCAACCCGGACCTCGAGTTGGTGAAGGCGGCTCAAGACGGCCGGCTGAACTCGAGGGATGATTACCGACGAGAAGTACAACGTCTGTTAAATGATGACACTTACTACCGTGGGCAGATCGATTCGTCGCTTAACGGGAAGCACTTCCAATCGAATGAAACGCCGCATCCTCGCATCGTTCGGTTCTTCCGCGAGTTCTTCGGCTATCCGGGAGCGCTCAAAGTCTTCAAGGACACGCCGCGCAGTGGTGGCTACTACCAGAACCCCGGCCGCGGCAGCACGGCGACGCCCGGCTTTCTGACACTCGAGGCCGATCGCATCGTGACCTTGCACGTTGAGAGGGATGGGCACGTCTTCGAGAACCTGCTGACGTCTGACGAGTTCTTTGTCTACCACAATAAGGATAACAAAACCGGTCGGCAGCTCATCGAGGAATGGCGGGAAGTCTATGAACAACTTAAAGACACAGACTGGAAGACCAATCCGGAGAAGGTCCTTGAAGAGAACCTGGAGTTCCTCAAACTCCGCAAGTCAATGCGTATTAACGACACCTCCAGGCCCGGCGAACTTGTGAATTACATGCACTATTTCGATGAGTCTTTCGGCCAGGGACGAACACCCTTCACAACGATCCCGTGGGCGCACGGGTACACGTTTCACCATGCGCCGTTCTACAGCCTCCCGCCCACACCCAGCATCGGTCGGTATGGGAGCTGGAAATCCACCAAGTATCAGGACAAGCTCGAGAGCAAAGTGTTCTGGGATTATCCACCGGAGCAGCCGTTCAAGGTTGAGCATCGCAAGGGAATCCTGACCCATCCCGCCTGGCTGATCGCTCATTCGCAGAACACCGCGACCGACCCGGTTCGTCGTGGCCGCTGGATCCGCGAAAAGCTGTTAGCGGGCCGCGTGCCCGATGTGCCCATAACGGTCGATGCGCAAATCCCCGAGGATCCCCATCAGACACTTCGCGAGCGGCTTGACGCGGTGACGACTAAACAGGAATGTTGGAAATGTCACCGGCATATGAATCCACTGGGGTTGGCTTTCGAGATGTATGATGACTTCGGACGTTATCGCACCGAGGAAAGCCTGGAACACCCAGAAAGTCTGATTCGACGGGACGGTGGTGCCGATATCTACAAAACAAAGCAGGTTGATGCCACGGGTCGTCTCGACGGCACCGATGACCCGCAACTGGACGGCGAAGTCAAAGATGCCATCGACATGATTGACCGGCTCGGCAAGTCCCACCGCGTTCGGCAATCGATCATTCGCCACGCCTTTCGGTTTTATATGGGCCGCAACGAAATGCTCTCTGATTCCCAGTCACTTATAGAAGCCGATAAAGCCTACGTCGAAAGCGGCGGTAGCTTCAAGGCTGTCATCGTGTCGCTGCTAACTTCCGACTCATTTATGTACCGCAGGTAACTCGTTAACAACAAGTCGAAAGCGCACCTGAGCGTCACATCACGCCCGCGCCTTCAGCTTGCCCGTAAACAACATCCAACAAAGGACTAGACGATGGACACGCGACGTAACTTTTTGAAGACTGGTATCTTCAGCGCTGGTGCAATGGCACTGCTGAACCCGTCGCGACTCTTCGCCGCGGCGGGCAAACCGCCAATGCGCTTCATCTTCATGCATCGCGGCAACGGGCTCTGGCCGAAGGTGATGGTTCCGCCCAGCTTCGACGAGAAGCTGATGGAGAAAGAGCAGCGAAAGGAAGCCTACGAAGTCGATCTGGACGGGCATGATCTGCCCGAGTGGATGAGCCCACTGACTGCCCACAAGGAAAACATGACCATCCTTCAGGGGCTGTCTGGCAAGATGTGTACGACCGGGCATCACTCTTGGTGTTCGTCTCTGGGTGTGTTCAAGGCCAACGAACGACTCAGCTCGATCAGATGGGCCACTGTCGATTTCGAGCTCGCCAAGCTCTTCCCCTCTCCCGTCGAGCACATCGAGTTGGCGTGCTTCCCGCTGGGCGGCGGCAACGCCCGCGGCGCTCTCGATGGCATCGCCACGGGTTTCTCGGCTCGCGGCCCACAGCAACCGAATTACGCGTTCGGCTCGCCCAAAGTCGCACTGGCGGAGCTGTTCAAGTCGGTGTCCGCCGACAAGACCTCCCAAATCCAGTATCAGCTCGATCGAAAGCTGCTGGAGTTCGTCGCCAACAACGAGGGCGATGCGGCTCGAGGACTCGGCGGCATCGAGAAGGCCAAGATCAAGAACTACGCCGACTCCGTCGAGGACATCCGCGAGCGGAACCGGAAGGTAGACGCTATGGCCGAGGTCATCCGCCGCCACGTGCCCGAACTCGACCCAAAATATTTGGAGGGAAATGTCAGCACCTTTGACCGGCAGCTCGGCCACACGGAAGTGCTGCTCGGCGCGCTGATTTCGGGTCTGACCAACGTCGTCGCATTCACCGTCGACGAGCTCGGCCACAGCTACACGGGAATCCCCGGCATCGAAAACGAAAAAGTGAACATGCATGATGTGGGACACGGCAAGACGATCGGCGGTCTCGTGGCCGACGAGATCCGAGCGCGCTGTCGGCGTCATCACACGACGCTGATCGACAACATAGTCACACGCCTCAAAAGCGTGCCTGAAGCGGGTGGCAGTATGTTCGACAATACCATGATCTTCTATTTCCCCGACGGCGGCGAAGGCCATCACAGTCATGGAACCGAGTACCCCTTCATCGTCGTGGCTGGCGACAATGCCAAACTCGACATCAGTCGACGCTACATCCGCCTGCCTAACTACGGTCAGGAAGGGCACAGCACGCTTGGCAACTGGTACACCACCATCCTCAACGCCTATGGCAACCCAGTTCCGCACTACGGGGACTTTGACACCGGTCTGACAAAATACGGATTCAACCAAGCGGGCTCGATCAAGCAATTTCTAGGCTAGGCTAAGCCACAACCATACGCGGACAAGAGTTGAAACCAACTACGTTTTTTCGGCGGGCGACAAACGCCGCCGGCACATAAAACGGCTATCAGCAAAAAGTGAACTGAAGTGAATCAATACATGACGCCTAACAAAACGGCGACGCCGCGCGTCCTTGTGCCGGCGTTGTTCTCGGCGTTATTCTTCTCTGTGTTGGTCTTCTCTGTGTTATTCTTTTCTGTGTTGGTCTTCTCTGTGTTGGTCTTTTCCGCTTCGGCAACGCTGGCCGCCGACATACCGTTGGATGCCAGCGGTTTCAAGTCACACGTCGTGCCGTTCTTCAAAACTCATTGCATCAACTGCCATGGACCGACCGAGACCAAAGGCGACATCACCCTGCACGCATTGGATGGCGATTTATCTGCCGGCCACGAGATTGAACGCTGGGGGTTGATTCTAGAGATGCTCGAAAGCGGTGAGATGCCGCCCGAGGAAATGCCACAGCCGAGCGACGCGGAGCGTCAAGCCGTTGTCAAATGGATCGACGCCGGCCTCCGCGAATACGTCAATGCCGCCAGTCAAGTGGCCACGGTGCCGACGATGCGAAGATTGACGAACTTCGAATACCAAAACACCATCCGCGATCTGCTCGGCTTTGAATTGGAACTGATTAAGAACTTGCCTGAAGATCCGGTGAAGCCCTACAAGTTTAATAATACGGCCCAGTTCATGCTCATGGGCATGGAGCAGTTGGATCGGTATAAGGAAAACGCCAGGCGAGCCATGGCTTCGGCCATTGTGGATCCCTCGGAACCCACGATCCATAAGACACGACGGGAGTGGGAACCTCGTCCCGGTCTTCCCGCGACGCAAATTCAATTTGACGAACTCGGCGGTCGCCGTGGTTCTCCGGGTGGCGGCATAGGCCTGACGAGCTGGCCGGAAACGGGTGAGTTCCGTATCCGCATTAAGTCCGCTGCAATCCTGCCCAATGGAATTAAGGAAGTGCCGCTATATGTGCTGATGGGTAATAACATCAACGAGAATTCTTCCACCCTTCAAACGGCAGTCGTGGGGATGGTACCCGTCGGCAACAATCTCGACAACCTCAAGGTCTTTGAATTTCGAGGACGTATCGAAAACTATCCGGCGCGTGCTCAAACCACGAACGGTAAGGTCAGCTACAGCATGACCATCACGCCGCAAAATATTTATGACGATGGCAGACTCAATGACCGTGTGGACAGGCTGAAACGACCGAGATTGGTGGTCAAGTCGATCGAGTTTGAAGCGCCCGTATTTGATGCCTGGCCCCCCAAACATCACACCGACATTCTTTTTGAATCACCCCTACGTGAGAGTGATCCCAAGGCTTACGTAAGAGAAGTCTTGAGACGGTTCATGACCCGCGCCTTCCGTCGTCCTGTCGAGAATGAAGAAGTCGAGACGTTTGCCAATATCTACAAAATCGTCTCGATGGACCTGCCGACAATGGAAGAAGCCATCCGCGAAACTCTCGCGATGGTTTTGATTTCTCCTGACTTCATGTACCACACCGTCGCCAAAGAAGGTGTTGCCAATCGTCAATATGAAATGGCCTGCAAACTTTCTTACTTTCTATGGGGCTCCATGCCAGATCAGGAATTGATTGGCTTGGCCAAAGATGGAAAGTTGGCTGATGCAGCAGTCATTGATCAACAAGTGCGTCGCCTGTTGAAAGACAAACGATCTCATGACTTCGTCGATAATTTCACATCACAGTGGTTGTCGATCGCCAAGATGAAGCAGGTTAAAATAAATGCCGAACTATTTCCACGTTTCCTGTTCTATGTAGGGGCTGGCGAAAGAACTGGCACGGAGGTGCCGTACCGGCCCACCATCAGAGACGACATGCTGGCTGAGTCTGTCGGTTTTGTTGCCGAATTGATTAGGCGGAACGCTTCAGTTCTAAATGTCGTGGATTCTGATTTCGCCATTCTCAACCAACGCTTGGCTGTTCATTATGGTGTTGACGGCGTACAGGGTCACGCACTTCGTCCAGTGGCCATCAAGCCAGAACACAACTTGGGTGGCTTATTGACTCATGGGTCCGTCCTGATTGGCAATTCCACAGGCTCGGCGCCGCACCCGATCTATCGCGCCGTCTGGTTGCGTGAAGCAATCTTAGGGGATGAGGTCAAGCCGCCTCCGGCAGATGTGCCGGCCCTTTCCGATTCGGCAGGCGAGTCGGCAGAGCAGGCCTTGAGTATCAAAAACTTGTTAGCCAAGCACCGCCAGAAAGAAAGCTGCAGCGAATGTCATGTGCGTCTCGACCCTTGGGGGATTCCTTTTGAACGATACAATGCCATTGGGCAGTTTCAGCCAATGGTTCCTAAGGAAAACGTGCGGATAAGCGGTTTTAGCGAAACATTACACAAGAACATGGCGGGCTATTTGGACTATCTGAAAGATGTAAACACGGAACGGGTTGAAGCCGATGCCCGTGTCCCTCATGGTCCCAAAGTCGATGGCATGCAAGATCTCAAGAAACACCTGCTCGAAGAACGCCAGGACGATGTCGCCAAAAACATGATCCGTCGCTTGCTCAGTTATGGCATTGGTCGCGACCTGACGTATCGCGATCGTTATAGTGTTGAAGAATTGCTTCAGCAGTCGAAGAAGAATGAATACAAGTTGCAAGACATGATTGTCGCGATCTGTCGAAGTAAAATATTTGTAGGAAAGTGATTTGCGATGAAAAAGAAATCCTGGCATCTAAATCGACGCGAGGTGCTCGCAGGCTCAGGCGTCGCCTTGGCGCTCCCCTTTCTGGACTCCATGGCCTGGGCCCAAGACGCCCAAAACAAGGCCCTGCCCAAGCGGATGGTCGTGAGCTATTTCTCCTATGGTGCATATATGCCAAATGGGAGCAATGGTATTCAGGACATGAGCAAGCCGCATCATCAATGGGAATGGTGGCCCTGCAAAGACGCAGGAGAACTTACCTTCAATAAGAATTCGGCGCCCTTTGAGCCTTTCAAAGACCAGGTGAGTTACCTCGAAGGCCTCGATCACGAAGGTGGTTGGAGCTTGGGAGGTCACAGTTCCGGCGATGTGTTTGCCACTGGCGCAGACATGAAGGAGCATGAAAAGACCAACAGCATCTCGGTCGATCAAGCGGCGGCCAAAGTGATGGGGCATCACACCCGCTACGCCTCGCTGGTCATGGGATCAGAAGGCGGGACCGGTTCCTACGGTGCCAGCAAAACTTTGTCGCATTACGGCCCAGGTCGCCCGATCCCCGCGATGCACAATCCGCAAGATATTTTCAATCGACTTTTCAAACCATATGCCGGCAAAGACATTGAACAGGTGCGAGCTGAACTGAAGCGTGAGAAATCAGTACTCGACCTGATTATGGGGCAATCCAAGAGTCTAAATAATCGTTTGGGTAAGACCGATCAAGCCAAGTTGGAAGAATATCTCGAGTCTATTCGCGCCCTGGAAAAACGAGTGGATCGAACTACGGCCTGGACAGAAAAGCCGTTACCAAACGTCAATGCCAAAGATTTCAAACTTGACGTCAGCTACAAAGATCCTCAAGAGTACCTTCGTTGCATGTACGATTTGCTGTTCGTCGCACTGCAGACAGACTCAACTCGCTTTGCCACCTTCCAGACTGAAAGTGAAAACTCGAGTCAAAGCGAACTATGGAACTTTGCCACCTATGCCTTGGGTTACAAAGGGGCCACGCATGACATCGCTCACAAGCGTCCTGTAGATTTTTCGGGGCAATGGGACAACTGGCGTAACCAACAGCATGCGTATTTCCTCAATCGCTTGAAGGAA
>JBLHLE010000365.1:0-6955 GCA_047620805.1 Pirellulaceae bacterium | reverse complement strand
ACTGAGCATGTCTTAACTGAGCATGTCTTAACTGAGCATGTCTTAACTGAGCATGTCTTAACTGAGCATGTCTTAACTGAGCATGTCTTAACTGAGCATGTCTTAACTGAGCATGTCTTAACTGAGCATGTCTTAACTGAGCATGTCTTAACTGAGCCGAACTGCAAGTTAGCGGATGTGCTAACGCTTACTTAGCGTCCCACCACCACTGACCTTCTGTCAGATCGATGCTCAACTTGCTGCGTTGCTCGGCAAGCTTGTTGCCTTTGTCTTCGATAAGTCGGTCCGTCGCCAATGCACTATGAGCAACGATTTCGACGCCGCCACCGATGGGTGTCATCAAAGTATTACCTTTCCAGATAACATTGACGGCGGACTCCACTTGCGTTGGAGCTGGATAGTTTTCAATTGCGTAAACGGATTCGTCGCGGAAAACGCTCATCTCCCACTTGGCCTTGCCGTAGTAGTCCCGCTCTTGGATGAACGCTGCAGCAACCGCCATGTCGATCAGGTTTCGCATTTGTCCGTAGACAGGCGACACGCGTGCGAGCTCTGGGTACTTGGCAGTAAACGACTTCACGAATGCCTGGCTGGCTCGATCAGCTCGACCCGCTACCGCGCGGGCACCGTTTGCTCCGATCAATTCGTTTTCGCCGATCAGCTTCACGCCCTCACCAACCAGTTGCATTGCCATTTCGTCATCAGTGACTTTGACGCAGTCGTAGTTGGGAGTGAAGTACCAACGTTGCATCGCGTTGCGGGCCACGTCTCTTGGATTTGCTTTGGCGACGTAACTGACGATACCCACGGGCGGACGCTCGAGACCAATACCAATTAACTTCATGCGATAGTCGGCTTCGACCAGCACTTGAGCGAAGTGCGTTTTCGGCGACACACCTTCGATCGTCACGATTTGCTTGCCGAGATTTTCTCGCAGACCAGTGGCAATCTTCTGGGCGTCGCTAGGCACTATCCGACCACTGATCCTGACCAGAAACTCCTGCATCTTCTGCAGCCCTTCCGGTGTCGGATCGATCGAGACTCGAATCATATTCGTTCGTTGTCCCCCTGGACCATATGCTCGCAAGGCAGCAACGAGGTCTTCCAGTTGCAAGGTCGCTTTGCCAGTATGAATACCAATCACTCGACCAGAAACATCGTGCCCAAATCCCTCGGCAGGACCACCAACAACAATGTCGCCCGATTCTGGATAGAAGAAGACGTGGGTAATTTGAGTCAAACCAGCAAGGTAGCGGATTTCGTCAGTCAAACCATGAGCTGCCTTGACGCGATCGCCAACCACCTTTTCAAGTCGATTGATTGAAACCAATCGTAGATCGCTGGGACGAGCCAAATTGGGATCCAATTGAGCTCGAGCTGCAGCCATTCGTTGCTTGGTTAGTTGACCACTGCGATCCAAAAAAACCTTCGTTCGCAAGACACCGTTTGGATCAACTTCAACGCCAGCGATCTGGCCGCCGCCGGCAACCTGTGCTTGGAGTTCGGCGGTAGCCCCCATCATCAGGGCGACAGCAACCAAAGCGACGATCCATCGGAATGGGGAAGTGTGACAACTCATAATAGTTACTTCTCGCTCTTCAAAGTCTGTTTCTTCAAAGGTGGGACATGCACGATATTCGAGGCCAATTGGACTCGCCGTCGACCGCAACCGCGGCTTGGGTGTCAAGAACACCTAACTCGATGTTAATTAAGATAATTCAAATAGGCAAGAAATAGCGACAAGATAAAATAAATAAGTTAGCGACCATTGCGACGTAAGCACCTTAATCACAGTATCTTACGGAACATATCGCCGCGCAATCGCTACAGAACTCAAAAGCAGGCATGGGTGACTGACTCAAATGCCGAGAAGGTAAATAAAGCCGTGGGCAGTCTATTCGACCGACTCAGCCCCAGTTTTGGCCGACATTTTGGCCGACATTTTGGCCATCAGTTTTGGCCGACATTTTGGGCGTCAAATGTGGCAATTATACTGATGCGACAGCGGGATTCTACAATCGCGATTTCCCACTTTGATTCCGCCGCGCTGAATTCTCGACCTCCGCACTTTTTCCCCGACCACCCGACGAGATGTTGAATGAAACTTCCCATCCTATGCTTCGCCATCGCATTGCTTTCACTTTCCACTCGTGTCGAAGCAGCGCCACCGCTGCCAGAAATGGCGACGTTGACGGTGGACATGAAAATGAAGCACTACGACGTCGCTGGTAATACAGAACGTAACATCCGCCTCAAAACCAATGACGTTCGCCCGTTTCCATTCGATGCCAAGACCGTTTGGAACGTCAACTGGAAATACAATTATGCTTTTGAGGGCCATGAGTATTGGATAACCAATGTCACGATCGAGGTAACGGTTGAAACGACCATGCCGCGATTGATCCGGAATGCGACTCAGAGCAAGACGCTTCAGAACAAGTGGGACACCTACATCGATGCTCTGCAGGACCACGAACACGGTCACTCGCGAATCGCCCTCGATGCTGCTCGCGAGATGTTGCTGCAACTACAGCGTCGCAGCATAAGTGCGGCGTCGGCAGCAGAATTGGAAAAGAAGATTCAAGCGAAAGGTGAAGAGATTATTGGGCAATACCGCCGAGTGGAATTGGAGTATGACCGCGAGACTCAGCACGGACTCAAAGGCCTCGATCCATTTGGCTAATTGTGAAATGTCTCTTCAATTCTCGCTGCGGCGTATCATTGATACTTGTATTTACTGCTTCTCTACCGCGAACCATTCCTTGAGTTCTTGCGTCTTCCGTTTCTGTACCGTCAACTATTCGACAGGGCATTGAGTTGTCCATTCCACTCGCGTGTTAGAATCTGACGGGTCTTGGAACTGTGGCGAAACTGAAAGCGCAGAAAATGATCGCCTGTGTGGATGTGCAATACGACGGAAATCGAGCGCGGGCGGCTTGTGTCGTCTTCGATACTTGGACTGCTCCCAAACCTCAGCAGGAATTGGTTTGCGACATTGAAGATGTTGCCGATTACATTCCCGGCCAATTCTATCTGCGTGAAATGCCATGCGTGCAACAAGTAATTGCGCCGCTTCTCGGCGACCTCGATCTGCTCATCATCGATGGCTACGTTTACCTGGATGAATCCAACAGCCCTGGCCTTGGTGCACATCTGTACGAAGCTCTCGATCGACAGCTACCAATCGTCGGCGTCGCCAAGACAAGTTTCAAGGGCTCTAAGCATGCCGCACATGTCACCCGCAACGGAAGCTCCCGTCCACTCTACCTCACGGCCATCGGCACCGACCTAGACGAAGCTGCCGACAATGCTAAAACGCGTCGATCGACTCTGCCGTACGTAACGGCAAGCACAAAGAGGCTGCGTGTAACCTCTCATGATGCTGCGTTGGGGAGGCAACCAAGGAAGAAATCCTCGGAGAGGAAAGCGAATTGCAGTCGAGACGACCACACGCAACAAAAAACCGCCTCGAGAATTAGCTCGAGGCGGCTCAATTTTGTTCATTCAATCTAATCTAATCTAGACATCCGATTTAACTTAGACGTCTTTTGCGAGCGGGCAAACGAAACCGTCGCGGTAGTCGCGAGTCAACAATTCATTGGCCTTGTCGTTGCCAGCGAATGTTTCTTTCTCGGGATCGAACTTGAGTGTTGAACCGAGCGAAATTGGATACTTGTCGAGATCGACACCATTTTTCTTCAGGTGCTTAACGGTGCGATCGAGGGTTTCCATGTTGTTATCGAGACTCTTGATTCCTTTCAACGCCGTTTCGATTTCACTTGTGGCAACTTTATTCTCTTCGCCTAGGTAATAAGAGATATTGCCGAGATGGCTGATCGCCGCGGAGAGATGTCCTTCGCGGACTTCGGCGTTGAGGTGATTGCGGTCGCGTTTCTGGCAAGCTTCAAGGAAGTTATTGAAGTGCAAATTGTCGCTGCCTCCTTTAAACTCCTTGATGACTTTCATGTCTTTATCGTAAGCCACACAGTGACCGTAAGTGCGCTGAACGACGTAACCTTCGCTACCGTAGAACACGACGCCGATCTTGTTTCCTTTGGTACTGCCAAATACCTTGTTCAATTCGGTGTCGTCCGAGTTGCTAACGTCCAAGCCACGAGTCTCGAATACGATGCACTTGTCGCCGTAGTCGTAGACGGATACTTCCGTGTTGGCGGTGTCGCCGGCGTCGACGTACTTGTCATTCTTGCGTTCCGCCTGATAACCCAATCGACCGCCGTAACTGAGAATCGTGCTGGGATGTCGGTCCAAGCCGAGTCCCCAGCGGGCAATGTCCGTTTGGTGGGGACCCTGGTTGCCGAGGTCGCCGTTGCCATAATTTCGTTGCCAGTGCCAATCGTAATGAAAGCGACCGCGAGTTACCTTGGGTTCCGTATACTGGGCAGGTCCGCTCCAAAGATTGAAGTCGACTGCGCCGGGTACGGGGTAATCGCCTTTGTCGCCGATCGACTTACGACGCTTGTAACACAATCCGCGAGCAAAGTTACACTCGCCAATTCCACCACTGGCGATAAACGCAACGGCATCGCGGACAGCCGGGTTGGAACGACTTTGCGTACCGACCTGAGCAATGCGATCGTATTTGCGAGCGGCGGCGACTAGCGCGGCGCCTTCCCAGATGTTGTGACAAACTGGCTTCTCGATATACACATCCTTACCCGACTGCATCGCCCATACGCCACACAAGGCGTGCCAGTGATTCGGTGTCGCGGTGCTGACCGTCGTGACTGCCTTGTCATCGAGAGCGCGACGCATGTCCTTGATAACTTTCGGGCGAAACCCCTGTTGCTTTGCGATCGCATCGGCGCGAGAGTTACCTTTTGCTTCATCGACGTCTACGATGTAAATAATGTCGGTACGAGGGTCCGAGATATAGTGTCCGATGTGACTACCGCCGCGACCGCCTGCTCCTACAATCGCGACACCCATTTTTTCATTCGGGGCCGCCGACATAGTCAACTGAGGCGCGAAAGCGAGAGCGCCGGTAACGGCCAGCGACTGACCGACAAATTTACGGCGAGTTATGCGAGACATTTTTCTTCTCCGGGTGGGATAGTAGGTGTGACAGATGGTAGGCTTGGTATTATGCCACCGATGGCGGGACTTGGCAATTTCGCCAGACCAATTCGCTACACAATAGTTATTGCGATGATGTTACGCACCAACCGTCGTTTGCCCCCTACTGTCAAGCCAAATTGCATCGCGAATCTCGCTAACCAATGAACTACCCAAAACTTGCCGTCTTCAATCTCGACTTTACGCTCTGGATTACCTAGGAACTGACCTGCCTATCGTTTAGAGTAAACGTCTCTTCTCTCGCCTCATTGCAACTTGAAGTCTCAACGATGAAACGACTAGTCACATCAGCAGTTCTCTGCATCCTCGTATCATTGCTTTTGGTCGAGCACGCTCGAGCGGACGCGAAACTTACTGGAGTCGTGAAAGACAGCGATTCTGGCGGGCTGATTCCAGCGCGAATCTATGTGCAATCAGAAGCGGGCAAGTTCTTTTTCGTAAAGAGCAACTCTCCCAACGGATCGTCAATCATCTACGATAAAGCTCGCGACAAAACCAGTTCACTGTGAATTCCGCCACTGAACGAACTGCAGTGATAGGGTAGAATCTGCTTCGCTTTGCCATTGCGGCTGGCTTTTCGCTCATTCTCACTTCCTTTGCGATCCACCTTATGACAAATTCTTCGCGGCCCGACGTCTATTCCGACATTCCTGCCGTCGCGCCTTGGGACGAACACAATCAAAAGTGGGCGAGCTACGTGCACCCGGCGGATTGGGAAAATCCCCAGCCCAGCGGCAAATACAATCTCGTCGTCATCGGCGCCGGCCCAGCCGGTCTAGTGACGGCGATCGGCGCTGCGGGGTTAGGCGCGAAAGTGGCGCTCGTCGAAAAACACTTGATGGGCGGCGATTGCCTAAATGTTGGCTGCGTGCCATCAAAGGCACTGATCGCTGCAGGTAAAGCTGCCGCTGCGGTCCGCAACGCCGGTGAATTCGGAGTCGAAGTTCCGGACGGAGTTCGCGTCAACTTCGGTAAAGTAATGGAACGCTTGCGGCGGATCCGGGCAGACATCAGCCATCACGATTCGGCCGAACGATTCAGCAAAATGGGTATCGACGTCTACATCGGCAGCGGACAATTCACTAGCGGCAACACGTTCGAGATCGACGGTCGAAAGCTAGAGTTTTCTAAAGCATGCATCGCAACCGGCGCTCGAGCTGCCGCTCCGCCGATCGACGGACTAGACACCGTTGAATATCTGAATAACGAGACAATCTTCACGTTAACGGAACTGCCGAGCCGCATGGCATTCATCGGGGCCGGGCCCATTGGCTGTGAACTTAGCCAAGCGTTCCAGCGATTTGGAAGCGATGCCACAATCATCACCAATAGCCAAGGCGTCCTACCGCGCGAAGATCGCGATGCAGCAAGGATCGTTGAAGCCGCGCTGCTCCGCGACGGCGTCACCATTCGCGACGAGTCCAGCGATCTGCGGCTATCGCCCGACGGCGAATGCATTGGTGTCTCATTTAAGTCGGCCGGGGTCGCACACAATATTATTGTCGACAAGATTGTCGTGGCAGTCGGTCGAGCGCCCAATGTTGAAAACCTTGGCCTGGAAGCTGCAGGAGTTGAATTCACCAAGAAAGGAATAGTCGTCGACGACCGGCTGCGGTCTACCAATAAGAACATCTTTGCGGCTGGCGACGTGGCTTCCCCCTACCAATTCACACACTCAGCGGATTTCCAAGCTCGCATGGTCATCGCTAATGCACTGTTCTTCGGACGCCGCCGAGCGAGCGGACTGACGATCCCCTGGTGCACCTACACCGAGCCCGAACTCGCCCACGTCGGCAAACTTCCCGCACAACTACAGCAGGACGGGATCGACTTCAAGACCTTCACCGTCCACATGAACGAG
>JBLHLE010000364.1:0-6958 GCA_047620805.1 Pirellulaceae bacterium | reverse complement strand
GTACTTAAGTTACCTGGTCGGCAAATCGTCGCAGAAATTTAATGTGTCGTTCGTTTAGTGCTGTTCCCAACGCTGCTACCGCGCGTTTGAAACCAAACTGGTGAGCCATGATCACGTCGGTAAAACCTTCCATGACCACAATCTCGTTTGCAGTTCGCACTGCCTCTCGAGCGAAGTTTAATCCGTAAAGTGTGTCGCTCTTACTGAATAATCTGGTTTCTCTCGAGTTGATGTATTTTGATTTGTCGTCGCTCCCAGGCATCACTCGGCCACCAAAGGCGATGGCGCGGTTCTGGGTATCGCGAATCGGGAACATTATGCGACCGCGAAATCGATCGAAATGACCCGGTTTGTTTTCTCGTTTCGTAACTAAGTCAACTGCTTGCAAAACTGCTGGCGAAAAAGAAGTTTTTTTCGCCGCTTCCAATAGCCAAGTCCAGCTCTCCGGTGCAAATCCAACTCTAAACTCTTCGACACAATGTGGTTCAATGCCACGCTGCTGAAGATAGTCTCGGGCTCCCGCCGCGGCGGCGGAGTTTAACAATTGTTGGTGGAATTGTTCTTCCGCCCATTCAACTGCTTTGTACAGCGTCGCCTTGTCATCGGGGCTCCCAGGTTCGACGTTTTGCATCGGAGCGTAGTCGTCGAGTGGAATCCCCGCCTTGTCTGCGAGAATCTTGATGGCTTCACCAAAACCAACTCGCTCGTGCTGCATGACAAAGCTATAGACGTCACCTCCTATGTTACAAACCCAGCATTTCCACGATTGTCGTCCGGGATTTACACGCAAACTGGGGCTGGTGTCGTCATGGAAGGGACAGATGCCAACATGGTCACGTCCAGCTCGACGTAACTGAATGGAGGCACCAATCAATTCAACGATGTCCGTTGCCTGACGAATGCGTTCCTTCTTCTCGTGGCTATCCTCGAAGGACACCGGCGACTCCTGCTGTTGTCGGCCAGTGGTGCATTCAGATCGGGCGTTTTTATAAAGGGACTTCGCCGAATGGCCTTGGCCGGAGTGTCACTTCCTTGAAACAATCTCCAATGCCGCCGGTTTGTGTGTGAACCAGCAGTCGTACCATCCTTAGTACTGTGAAGGATTGTAGTAGTGCACTCTAGATGGGTCAACAGCGAAATGTTGTCGCCTACCAACTCGAAGTTATGACGGGGTAATACATGATATTTACAGCCTCCGCTACGTCAGTTGAAGGGATGAAATAGCAGGGATTCGTCTGCGGAAGTTGATTTGCTGGGGGAAAACAGAAGCAACAAAAATCATGAATTTGCATCGAGATTTGGGGTGGCTTGAAGAGGGCTGCTCAGGAAGGAGACGAGACGAGGAGAGAAGGAGACGAGGAGAGAAGGACAGGGAAATCGGGAAGCGAGTGTTACTTCCCTACTCATTTCGTCTTTAGGATGTCGATTCGTCGACTGCCTTGAGACGAATTGAGAGGGGGAGGTGGGAGTCGTTTCCTCCGGAATTGGGCTTCGGGTGGGGCAGTGATGTGAACGAGATTCGAGTCAGTACAGTTCAGAAGCCCTGCCCGCTGTTGGCGGGTCGACCTTTTTTCGCTATCCGCTGACTTGCTTTCTTGAGAGGGCGATTCGTTTGCGTTCCAGGTCGACATCCAGCACTTTGACTCGGATGATATCGCCCACCGAAACGACTTCGTTGGGGTCTTGGATGTATTGGTTGGATAGTTCGGAGATGTGCACGAGACCATCTTGATGGACGCCGATGTCGACAAAGGCCCCGAAGTTAGTGACATTCGTTACCGAGCCCTCCAGAACCATTCCGAGTTTGAGGTCGCCAACTTCGTTGATGCCTTCGGCGAAGGACGCCACCTTGAATTCACTTCGCGGGTCTCGTCCGGGCTTCGCTAACTCGGCAATGATGTCTTGAACTGTAGGTAGCCCGGCTTTCGCGTCGACGAAGTCCTCAGGTTTCAGCTTACTGGCCAACGTGGAATTGCCGACGAGTTGTTTTGAGTCGACGCCAAGTTGCTTGGCCATTTTCGCGACAACATAGTAGCTTTCCGGGTGCACGGAGGAGTTGTCCAGCGGTTGTTCGCCGCCGCGGATGCGTAAGAAACCGGCGGCTTGCTCGTAGGCTTTCTTGCCCAGTTTGGGAACGTCGAACAGCTGTTGTCGGTTTCTGAAGGCTCCGTTCTCGTCTCGATGTTGGACAATGCGTTCGGCCAACTTGGGGCCGATACCAGCGACGTAGGAGAGCAGTGGCGCGCTGGCCATGTTCACGTCGACACCGACTGAGTTCACGCACGATTCGACTTCGCGGTCCAGTTGTTTCTTGAGGAGCGACTGATTAACGTCGTGCTGGTATTGGCCAACGCCGATCGATTTGGGGTCGATCTTTACCAGTTCGGCGAGCGGGTCTTGGAGGCGGTGCGCAATACTAATGGCGCCGCGAACGGTGAGGTCGAGTTCGGGGTACTCAGCAACCGCGATTTCGCTGGCGGAATAGATCGAAGCCCCGGACTCATTGACCATGATTTTCGTTACGTTCAAAGCATTTTCTTTGATCGCGTCTTGGACAAATTTATCTGTCTCGCGGGAGGCGGTGCCATTGCCGATAGCGATGAGTTCGGCACGGTATTTTTCTACCAACTGTACCAGGGTTTTGGCGGCGGCTGCGGTGTCGCTCTTGGGAGGAGTCGGGTAGATCGTCGTATTGCTGAGGAATTTGCCTGTGCCATCGACAACTGCGACCTTGCAGCCAGTGCGAAATCCAGGGTCGATTCCGATGGTGACTTTGGGACCAGCCGGTGGAGCCAGCAGGAGTTCGCGGAAGTTCTTTCCGAAAACGGCGATTGCCTCTTCGTCAGCGAGTTCTTTGAGTCCTTGGAACGCTGCCGATTCGGTGGCCGGTAGCAGTAGGCGCTGATAGCAATCTTGCACCGTCTCGACCAATTCGTTGCGAAATTCGAACCGCTGGTTCACGATCAGACGCTGGTGGAGGTTACGCAGTACGAAGCTCTCGTCCAGCGAAATATTCAATCGCAGGAGCCCCTCCGCTTCGCCGCGTTTCATTGCCAGGAGACGGTGGGAAGGAACGCGGTCGAGTCTTTCCGAATGTTCGAAATACATCTCGAATTTTTTCGCGGCTTCGTCCGACTTTTTGCCGCGTTTAATCTGCGAGGTGACTCGGCCGTATCCTTGGGCTTGTTCCGCCAGGTAACGGCGGATCTCGGGATCTTCGGCCCACACTTCCGCTACGATGTCGCAGGCGCCTGCCAACGCTGTCTCGGCATCCGGAACCTCTTGCTGCGGATCGATGAAGTCTTGGAGTGTATCTCGCTTCGATTTTTGCAGCGACTGCTGTTTTAGTAGAATATCGGCGAGCGGCTGTAGTCCGCGCTCGCGAGCCGCAGTCGCTCGAGTTCGACGCTTCGGCTTGTAGGGCAGGTAAATTTCTTCGAGCGTCTTTTTGTCCAGGCAGTTCTCAATCGATTTCCGCAATTCCGCGCTGAGCGCTCCTTGTTCGTCAATCGATTTGAGAATGGTCGTCTTCCGCTGCGCCAGCTCCTTGAGTTTGCCGAGCATATCTTCCACATGACGCAGTTCGGTCTCATCGAGCGCGCCGGTGGCTTCCTTGCGGTAGCGAGCGATAAACGGCAGCGTATTGCCCGCTTCTAGCAGTTCCACCGCAGCGCCGACACGCGACGATTTTAAGTTGAGTTCTTGTGCGATGCGTTCGATCGTAGCGTCTAGATCGAAACAATCGTAATTCTGCGACGACATCCGGCTTCTCTTCCCTGCTAGGTCTCAGGCCATCCCCCCTCGGCGATCTCGGCGATCTCGCCGATCTCGGCGGCCAATTGGTTACGAATTACGCTAGCCGACGTGACGCGGTATGGTCAAGGGGCAAGCGGGGAGTGGGAAGCACCAAAGTCGTGAGGGCTCGACTTTACCCAAGTTCTTCGATCATTTAATTTAGCCGTTACAATTTGCGTTCGAACGAAAAAACGGCGCGATCAAAATGAACGAGCCGTTTAGGTTCCCGCTGGTAGGGCGATTCTATTGTGTTGTTGCGAATTACTGCAGGTACGTGTCGCGTGTGATCTTTGTGCCGGAGACGATCTTGTGGCGAACATCCGCCGCTGTGTTCGCCCAGAGCGGACTGATTTCGATTTTCACCTCGTCGCCGATTTCGACTCCGGCAGCGCGAAGCCATTGGCGATGAACGTCCATCATTTGGACGTGAACAGCTTCCGGTGAGTGTTCCTCGGCGCCGGACGCATTCTTCAATGGTCCGTAAGTTAAGCTTGAATCGACTTCCACGACGAAGGACCTGCGAGCCGCTGGCAGAAGATCGAAAATGAACCGTTCAAACTTGGTCGCGTTCGGCGCGGTGGGCTCGACCCATGCCCCGTTTTTATTCAGATGCGGCACTTTTTTATGAGCATAATGAAATGGCAAATTGATAGTGCCATCTGCAACTTGTTCGAGGAATGCGACCGTCATGCAGTGTACGGCCGTGTTGCCCGCCCATAAATCCAGATCGCCGTTCTCCGTACGACGCTCGGCCAGCGTGTCAGGAATATCGCTGTATTCAATGATCTGCAGTTTCTCATCCAGCGTCACGATATTGCCGACTCGATCGTCCGGAGCGTGCTTGGCGATCGCCGCCGTCGTGATATCAGAGGAAGTCAGAACGTGATAGCCCAGGAATTCTGGGTTACCGAGTTCCACCAAAGCATTGTCAACTTGGACATAAAGCAGGTGTTCAATTCCGCGAGTCTTCAGGTCGTCGACCGCGCCGCTTTTCTTCAGGGCGGCGAGCATGCCACCATGTCCATCCGGATTGAGGCAGAGTTGATCTTTGGCGGATAACATCAGACGCCCGTTTTCATCGACGGCAGGCATCACTCCTTGGCAGAAGACAAAGAGTTCGCTGGCCGGGAGACCGAAGTTGTCGTTTTTCTCAAAAAACTCAACTGTCTCGGCGTGCGTCGCTGGGCTCGTCATGATGTAAAGCGGGATGTCGACATTGTATTTATTTCGCAGAGCCAACACTTTTTCTGTCAGGATCTGGAACAGCGTCGCGTCCGAAAGAGGTCCAATTGGATACATCCCCTTCGGTTTGGCAAAACCGAGTCGAGTGCCTTGCCCGCCGGCCACGATTACGACGCCAACAGTTCCCGCAGTGAGAACCGCTGCGCCGATCGTACGCGCCAATTCGGATCGCTTTTCGTTCTCGTGGTTCAAACGCACTGCTGGAGGTGGTAGGACTCGCGCGGCCACAGCTCCCCAGTCCTGCTCTGTGGATTTGTTTCGCATTAGTCGCGCAACCAATTCGAGGTCCAGACCGTCGATCTGGTCAGCCAACGTCTGACGTTGATCGGGATTCAATTCATCCCAAAACCCAATCAAGTGCTTCTGATTGTGTTGGCGAAGCTTGGCCAGTAAAACCGGGTATAGCTCCTCGTGAGTTTCGGACGCGAGGTGGTCGACACTTGCTTTTAATATGGCTTCATTCATGGGTGCTGCTCCTAGGTTGCTTCGCTCATCATGGGTTGGTGCTGCGGGGCGTTATCCGCCGTCGCGGGTTGGGCCTTCAATGTTTCTGGTTTCGTTCGTTCAGGCTGCAGGTCTCGGTGTTGTTCTAGGTCCTGCTGATTTCTTCGTGCCTGCTGATTTCTACGTCGCCGTCGTTATCGTTCGGGTAGGCTCGCGGCGATTGATGCAGTGGTCGAGTTTTTCGGCGATTCTCTATTTGATGGTGCATCTCGACGTGGTGTGGCTCTTTGATTTGAATGTCCTGTTCGATTTGCTGGTTAACATTTGCTGGCGGGCAGACCAAGTGCAGGATCGCGAGCTCCGGGCAACTATTAATGCGAATCGGTTTTTCCGCCGACAGCCCGCGGGAAACATGCATGACGGTGGGCGGCAAGTGGACAGTGCCCGCAACTAGCGGCAGTGGCGCTCGGGAGGGACAGAAAATGGGTCCCGTGACCGGCGGACAGATTTGGCCGTTGTGGGTGTGTCCGGCGAGCATTAAATCGAAATCGTTTGTCCGCGCCCATGGCAATAAGTCGGGGGTGTGTGCTAGCAGTAGGCGGAATTGATTTTCACTACGCGGGCACTCGGACATGTCGGGGTTGCTGCCGAGCCAAGGTTGTTCATTACCGGCAATGATCAAATTGCAATTGTTGATTGACAATTTTTGCCAGGTACTGGCGATGTCCCGGAGACCAACATTTTCTAGTGTGCGACGCAGTTTTTGGACGTCGACTTTCACGTCGTGGTTGCCAAGTACGAAATAGATTCCATGCCGCGACTTGAGACGACCGAGGGTGGCGGGCAGCCACGACATGTACTCTTCGACATCGATCAGGTCACCGGTAATCGCGACCAAATCGGGAGACTGCTCGTTGGTCAAGTCGACGATTTTTTCGAAAAAGTCGCGGCCGATCTTTCCGGTGACGTGAAGATCGGAGATGTGTGCGATGGTGAGCGCGTCGAGGTGGCGAGGCAGTTTTTCGAGTTCGAGGCATTTGGTCGCCAATTCGATTTCCAGGCTTTGATTGCCGGGGAAGTTGAGCAGGAAGCGGTCGAATTTCGTTTGATTGGGCGCTTGTTCTCGATTGTTTTCAACGGAGTGGCGTTTCGTACGGACGATTCGTTGGCACTTTGGTCGAGTTGCGATGTAGCGTCCGACAATGGCGTATGGCGTTACGGCGAGCGTGATGTAGCAACATATTATCGCGTAGGCGGCGACTCCATGCTGGTTCAGCGTCCAGGTGTTTTCCCACCAGAGGGCGTCGCCTGGCCATCCGCTTTGCGTTGCGAACCAGAGGGGCAGTCCAAGTACGCAGGCCATGGCGAAATACCGTTGGATTTTGCGTACTTCTTTGCGGCGTCCAGAGCCCTCGACATGGTTCCAGAAGAGGACCCAGAGGCCGATATGGCCGAAGGCAATCACGGCATAGGCAAG
>JBLHLE010000363.1:0-6961 GCA_047620805.1 Pirellulaceae bacterium | reverse complement strand
TCATGACACGCCCATCTTGGGGTGCACTCGACTCGTTCGAGAAGGTGTAGGTGTCGCGAACGAAGCCAGGATCGCTCAGCCGCGTTCCTCGATCGCTTGAACAAGAATACCGAGTGTTTTTCGCATTGCCGTTGCGCCTTCGACAAGTTCGCCCTTGCTCAATGGTATTAGGCTTCCAACTGGAAGTTTGTTGTCTTCTGGGATCATTTGTATGTACTTTTCAGTGACCTTCCCGCCGGCGTGAACGCAGGCGTGCCGCTTGTGAAAGACCCTGCGAAGTGCCAAGAGTTCGTGTATTCTGAGGGGACTGAGGATGTGCACACTGGCATACTTCTCAAAAAACTTTCTTGCTTCCTTCAAAACTTGGAAGTTCGCAGTTTCCGTTGTAAACTGCGCAGCCTTGTGTTTGCAAAAGTCCTCGAACATGGAAACTAGATCACCGTACGCTCGCCGAAGCTGGCGCCTAGGGTCGGCTGCCTCGTCGATTTCCTTCTCGACGATTGTCCAGTTCGCATCGTAGATCTGTAGGTTCTCGCACCGGCATCTGGGGCAGTACCCGAAGATCCCATAGACCTGAAAGCTCGTTTCGCAATCAGGACACTTCAACCCCGTGTCCACCTGTCGCTCTTCGTACTTGGGTTCGATTTTCCTCTTGGTACGTTTCTTGCTTGGCTTGAACGATATGTTTTTCGAGCCGCGAAATGCCCGTCCGAACATCTTCTGAATTTCGTCTATTGCGTAGTCTCGTACTTCCTCTATTGCGGCCTCTCCCACATGCTCAACTTGATCCGTAGTCATCAAATGGCTCTTGTCGAACGTAGCACCACAATACGGACAGTACATCGTCTCCTTCAGGTCTTCCAAGAGTACCTTGAAATATTGTCCGCACTCGTCGTCGTTACAGGCCCGGCCAATGAAGCCGTTGTCCGTTGGGATAGAAATCGCGAATGATTTTTCGAACGTCACGGCATACCTCCTTTTCAACAAACCTCCAACTATCACCGATGATAACGGAGTTCCCTAGGTTCGGACCAGAGTAGTCCCAGGACTAAGTCGGCCCGTTCCATGCCAAGCAATCGACGTAAAACATCCAGTTACGCGATCAAGGTATCGTAGCCGTCCTCAGATGAGGGCGTGTCCGATACCTTGATCGCGTTGCCCGAAGTCTAACCTTCTTCTGCTAAAAGGCTTGGAGTGTTCATCAATCGCGAGATTGTGGAAAACCCAATGTTTTCAACCTTTAGAAGCAGCCTCTTTCCAACCGGCTAGCTGGTCGTCGATCTCACTCACGAGTGGATGACCCACGAAATCCAGATTGGTTTCCTCGAGATACCGCATCGCCGTACTTCCATGCGTTGAACTTCTCCAATGCAGGCTTCAAAGCTAAGTGTGCGACATCGACATTGGACGAAGGTGTTTTAAGGTCGCTAAAAGGCGACGGCCCGACGAGAGATGATAGACTCCATCCGCCGCGAATGGAGACACTCCAAGGAGATGTGGCTCACCGTCAAGGGCGCGACCTTCCGAGGCCCGTTGAACAAAAAAGACCCGCCGACCCATAAGCCGATCTTCGGCGATTTGCGGCGCGACGATGGGATGCCGCAAGTACGCCAGACCATCGATCGCCTCGCTGAGCGACTTTTCCGCCGACCGGTCCGACCCGACGTCATGGGATCGTATTACGAATTAGCAGAAAAGGAATATAATCGCATGGAGAGCAATTCCTATGCTGCAGTCAAAGTCGCACTCAATGCCATGCTCTGCTCTCCCCGGTTTCTGTTCAAGTATCAGGGGGACGGCCCCGAACTTGACGATTACATGATCGCGTCACGCCTGTCCTATTTCCTTTGGGACAGTGCTCCGGACGAGTCGCTTCTTGAACTGGCCGCCCAAGGCCGGTTGAAGGATCCGCAGGTTCGCAGAGAGCAGGCCTTGCGTTTGCTGAGTGACAAAGAGCGATCGGGGCGTTTCGTGAACAACTTCGTTCAGCAGTGGCTCGGTCTGGACGTGCTGGACCAAATTTCGCCGAACACCGCATACATCGGCACGCGCGAGTTCGAGGGGGTCCGCTCCGACTTTCACCAGGAACCCAAGGAATTCTTCGACCACTTGTTACGAAACAACTTGAGTGCGAGCAACTTCATTCATTCTGA
The DNA here is from genome assembly GCA_047620805.1 of Pirellulaceae bacterium. Taxonomy (GTDB): domain Bacteria; phylum Planctomycetota; class Planctomycetia; order Pirellulales; family Pirellulaceae; genus JBLHLE01. The sequence continues at coordinate 4,808 of JBLHLE010000363.1, read as the reverse complement.
CTTCGTCGTTTGGAACCTTTCGCTGCTACGCCATTACGAAGGAAACCGCGCTCGCTTCGCCCGTCCGAAACGTGGCGAGGAATCATTGCCAGGTGAGATATTTCGCCCAATGACTGTGCCCGAGGTAGACGGCAAAGACAATTGGAAGCGCGGCGGACTGCTAACAATGGGTTCGGTTCTTTGCATGACTTCCGACGGAGAGAACCAGCGTCCCGTTCTCCGCGGCGTCTGGATCGCTCGTCACCTGTTGGGCATGGAAATCGATCCCCCCGACACAGTCCCCGCGATTGAAGTGACGCTTGAAAACGTATCCAAGCCTCGCGAAATCCTCAAGAGACACAAGGAGGATCGCAGTTGCTACGCTTGCCACGTCAAATTCGATCATTTCGGACTTGCTCTGGAGAACTACGATTTGCTGGGCCACTGGCGTCCGAAGTACGTCTACCCTGTGCTGGACAGCGAGGGAAAGAAGTTCGAGCTGGTAGAAAAAGAGGCAGTTGATGCACGTTCAGAAGCCCCCGACGGAGCGGCAATGCATGGAGTCGCAGGACTGAAGCAGTATCTGCTGGCGAACAAGGATAAGGTCATGCGCGGTCTGAACGAGAAACTGTTCAGCTACGCGTTGGGTCGTGAAGTCCGCTACCTCGACCACCAGCGCCTCGACGCCCTACTCAAGAAATCGAAGCAAAACGACCATCGGCTTCTGGGCCTCATCCTAGAACTCGTCGCCTCCGACGCATTCGCGAAGCGATAACCGAAGGGGCATCGAAGCTAAATTCAGGATTCTAGAACTCTTGCAACACTTTCGCCTCAACTCACCTCGAATGTCACTTTGGCTCGGAACTTTTACGCTCCGCTGTTGGGTGAACAAAGAGCGATGTACAGAAAAACTTTTCTCCAGCCCTTGGCGAAAGACCACCACTGAGCCAAGATATGAACAGAGATGGATAACGGGATTCGCAGTCGTCAAACGACTAACTTTTATCCGAGCTGAAAGAGTGAGACATGTCCTGGATGGAGTGGTACGACAGCTTGTGGAAACCGTCTTGGACACCAGCTCCGGCAATCATCGGGTTAATCTGGCAGATTCTCTACGCGATCATCATCGTGACGTTCGGCTTCGTGTTCATGCAGGCGACCAGAAAAAAATTACCGTGGATCGTGGCACTGCCTTTCGCCATCAATCTGTTAGCGAACGTGATCTTCACGCCGCTTCAGTTCGGGATGCGAAACTTGCCGCTGGCCGCAGTGGATATTCTGGTCGTCTGGTCTACAATCATCTGGATGATAGTTGTCATTTGGTCGCACTACAAATGGGTTGCGGTGGCTCAGGTGCCATACTTGGTTTGGGTCAGTATTGCGACAGTGCTGCAATTGAGCATGACGTGGATGAATTGGGGAAAGTAATCACTTGAACGAGTCCCCAATCCGCTTCGGCCTCTGCTGCATTTTCCTTGAACAGCCGATCAAGTTCCGCAACACGACGGTCAAGACCATCAGCGGCATGGAGCGTGATGCGGCCCTTGCCAAATTGTCGGGCCTTTGCCTGACGAATGCAGAGGCATTGCTGACTTCACTTCAGTTCTGTGTCGAAAATGGGATCGGATGCTTTCGAATCAATAGCCAAGTTCTTCCGGTGAAGACTCACGGCGAATGCGGCTATGACGTAAGCGACCTTCCTGACGGCGATGAGATCGTCCAGCGATTCAAAGGGTGCGGACAGTTTGCCCGAGACCACGACATTAGGACGTCTTTTCATCCCGATCAATTTGTCGTGCTGAATTCCCCTCGCCCCGATGTTGTCGAAAGGTCCATTGCTGAGCTTGAATATCAGTCTGAGGTCGCTGAATGGGTAGGGGCGGATGTCGTGAACATTCACGGTGGCGGGGGATACGGTGATAAGCCAGACGCTCTGGCCCGCTTCGCCCGCAACTTGAGTCGACTGTCAGAACGAGCGAGAAGCCGACTCACCGTTGAGAATGATGATACGATCTACACGCCTTCCGACTTACTTCCGATGTGCCGGGCCGAAGGCATCCCATTGGTCTACGACGTACATCACCACCGCTGTAACACAGATGATCTTTCGGTAGAGGCGGCGACCCAGGAAGCAATCGGCACCTGGAACCGAGAACCGATGTTTCACATCTCCAGTCCCATCGAAGGCTGGAAGGGACCGAAGCCAAGACGGCATCACGACTTTATTGACGTGCGAGACTTTCCAGACTGCTGGCGTGACCTGAAATTGAGCATTGAGGTCGAAGCAAAAGCAAAAGAAGTCGCCGTATTGAAGTTGAAAAAGCAATTGGCCGAGCGGTGATTTGTATAACTTCTGCGTTGTGCTGATGGCTCGCTTAGTACCCGCATTGCCAAGGATGATGTGGACCGGCGACTCCAAGAGCACAACGCAGGGACGGCTTCACGCTACACATGGAGTCGATTGTCGGTCATTCTGGAATATCAGGAAGAACAAACAACCAAAAGCAGAATGGTGTAATCGGCAACACTCGGGATTTTGGTTCAGTCATTTCTAGTGCGAGTTCAGACCCTATAGTGTCTCCGCAGGGATCTGCCTGCCAGACACAAAACGTGTCACCGTTTCAATTTCTTTGTGCACTTGTCGTTGGCGTAAAATGCAAATTAGCTTAAACATTAGCCACGATCGAAATCGGGCCCCGTCGCAATAGGTTCAAAAAAGTGCCATCGCTGGTTCTGTTTTGAAGACGCGAAAGATTCTTCGATCGTGTCTAGAGCTTAGGGCTCGAATCATCAACCATTTTGGCGAGAAGCCAGCTTTGGATGGAAATTAATGACTAAGACTACCTCCGCAGAGAAGATGCAATGCATGGAGTTATGGGGTGGAAACCGAAAAACGGATCGATCGTTTGAAATGCCCGGCTTGCGGGCCTGGATTTACAGTCAACCGTTTGAGAATTCCGATCGAGGCGGTGACGTTTACTTTCTGTCTTCATGTGCTTCGGGTCGAATTACTCGCATTCTACTCGCGGACATTAGCGGACACGGCGACGAAGCGGCGGAACTCGGAGTGAGTCTTCGCGATTTGATGCGGAACAACGTCAACTTCGTTAGCCAGTCGCGCATGGTCGAGCAATTGAATCGTCAGTTTGGCGCTCACGCGGTGAAGGGAGAATTCGCCAGCGCCTTGCTTGCCACTTACTTCGCACCGACGAAGAACCTTACGCTGAGCAACGCTGGTCACCCGACTCCATTCTTGTTCGACTCGGCGAAAGCCGAGTGGTTCGCCAGCCGGACTACGGCGACGCACCACGCAGGAATCTCCAACATTCCGTTGGGTATCGTTGACCAGACGACGTTTGATCAGACGACGTTCCGTCTGCAACACGGTGACCTGTTCCTATGCTTTAGCGATGGGCTCATAGAATGTGCCACCGAATCAGGGAATCAGCTTGGATTATCAGGCTTACTTGATGTCATCAATGATCTCGACCGGTCCAACCCTGCTCATTTTATTCCAGATCTTCTTGCGCGAATCAGTCAGTTGAGTGAGGGCAACTTAACTGCTGACGACGTCAGCGTGATGCTGTTCCAAGCCACTGAGTCGAGTACATCATTCCAGGATAATATCCTGGCTCCGTTTCGTCTCTTGCGTCCGGTCACCGATAGTACGGACATGTCAGGCCAGTGACTGTTCGTTGCATGGCAAACTTGTCAGACTTGAGGTCCCAATGTCGGTGGTTTTCTCTGAATTCAAACACTTGCCAAGCATTAGCGAATGTCTAACGTACTTCTAGTCTACGAAAAACGACTCACACGCAACTGGAGAACATTATGCCTAATGACGTACATACCAAGACTTGGCCTGATTTGGCGATTGGACTTTACGACCGGCTGACTGGACGTGGTGCGGAAATCTGCTACGAATTCAACGAATTTAACGTGAAGATTCCGAGCGGGACAGGGAAAGAAGCTGAGCACGCAGAATGGTCGTTTTCCGGTTCGTTCAAGATCAGTACTGCTGACAAAGACAAATCCCCAAACTAACCATGGTCGGCCAGCTATGCGGTGAATTAGACGGCCGACCATTACGAATAGTTGCGACAGAGGAAGGTGTAACCCTTCACCTCGCAAGTGCGCTTGCGGCCTGGAAACTGCGACGACTGGCGAGGTTCCATGCCAAAAGAACGTTGCATTTCTTCCGAAACCTTGGCCTTCCACTCTTCCTACAAGTCGGTCTAGGTAACCCGATTGAGCTGTTACCAAAACCCGGTCTGTTGATGCGGATGCTGCTTCCAAGTAGTAGAGACAAACCTAGTCTGTCATAGTCTTAACGCAGGTCAATGATCTTCGCCGAGAATTTGCGACAGCGACATGGTATCAACATGGAGCGTTGAGAAATACAGTCGAAAGTTCGTTTCAAGATCGAGAGAATTCGCAAGCGAAGGGGCATCCATTGGCGGGCAATTTTAACACCCGGCACCTGCGACCTGAAATCAGGCTGGCCGTCGTAGTTGGCATCGCTCTGATATTGAGCGGAGTCGGCCATTCGGTTGCTTGGTTGTTTTTCGGCGGATCCTGGAGCGGCCCGACATCTATCCGGAAGCCGATTCTCTTCGGGCTTTCCGCCGGCATGACGATGATATCGATGGCTTGGATTTTAAGCCTTTTACCGGTTCGTTACGGTGATCGCAGTTCGAAAATTTTCTTCAGCGTCGCAATGTTGGTCGAAGTCGCTCTGATCACCGTGCAACAGTGGCGCGGTGTACCAGCGCACTTCAACCGGGCCACCGCCTTAGACGCTGCAATACTCACCACCATGGATTGGTCGA
>JBLHLE010000362.1:0-6962 GCA_047620805.1 Pirellulaceae bacterium | reverse complement strand
GCCCGCTGAACCGGCTGCTCCTGCCGAGCCAGCCGCACCTGCAGAGAATCCGTTAGACGATCTCTTTGGCGACAAGCCCGCTGAACCGGCGGCTCCCGCTGCTGAACCTGCTGCTCCCGCCGAGCCAGCTGCAGAGAACGCGTTAGACGATCTCTTCGGCGACGCTGGAAACGCAGTGGAAGCTGCCACGGAAAACGCCGCAGACGCTGCTGGTGCCGTGGAAGAAAAAGCCGCCGATGTATTCGACGACCTTTTCAAAGAAGCTCCTAAAGCTGACCCAGCCGCTCCGGCAGCCAACGACGATCCCTTCAGCCAGAATGGTCAATTGCCCATTCGCTCTTGGGTCGACAATACCGGTAACTACACCATCAGTGGTCGATTGGTTAAAGTTCTAGACGACAAAGTGCGCCTGCTGAAGGACAACGGAAAATTCTCGACCGTCGAAATTCGACGACTCAGCTCCAATGACCGGCAGTACGTAGAACAACTTGTAGCGCAGTTCGGTCGCGACCTGACCGACAAAATCGCTGCTCGCTAGTACGAGTTGTTTGTTAGAAATCTGAAGGGGGTCGGACCTTGTCCGACCCCCTTTTTACGTTGGAAGAAATATGTTCCGCCACTCAGCTCTCTTAACAGCCCTGCTGATCGTTGCACCGGCTGCCACAGCGCAGCAACCGACCGTCGATAAAGAAGACGCGACTAAGCCAAAGGTACTGCTGCTTGGACAATCGCCCGACGATCACCCTCGGTTGACACACGAGTATATGGCGGGCGTCCGGGTCATCGCCAAGGCACTACAGCAGTCGCAACACGTTGAAGTCACTGTCGCGCGAGCCGATGGGCCGTGGCCCGAGGGCCCCGAGTTGATTCGCAAAGCCGACGTTGTCGTGGTCTTCGTTGCTCAAGGGGCAAAGTGGATTCACGAAGATCCTCGACGTCTCGAGGCCTTCGCTCAACTGGCGGGGCGCGGAGGAGGACTCGTCGGAATCCACTGGGGTTTAGGCACGAAAGAACAACGACACGTCGAAGGTGCCATAAAGCTGTTTGGCGGAGTCCACGGCGGTCCCGATCGAAAATACCAAGTCGTTACGACCGACGTCACGATCCCAGCTCAGGATCATCCTGTAATGCGAGGAGTCAAACCAGGAAAGTGGAACGAAGAGTTCTACTATCAGATGAAGTTGACAAATGCCGCAAACCTGACTCCGCTCATGCAAGCGGAAATCGATGGTAAAAAAGAAACCGTCGCCTGGGCTTGGCAACGTTCCAACGGCGGTCGCTCGTTCGGCTTCACTGGCGGCCACTTCCACCAGAACTGGAAACAAGAACGCTACTATCGCATGTTGACGCAAGCCGTAATTTGGACGGCGAAGGTGGAGATCCCCGCAAGCCAACTCCTGCCAATCGAATTGACTCCTGCAGATTTCAACGTGCCCGATCTTGCGCTAGAACCGGCCGAGCCAATAGAAAACTAGCTCTTCGTTCAGCAGCTTCACTACCAGGGATAATAACTTCGGCGGCGACTGCCAAAGTGAACTTCTACTCCTGCCGTAAATGAGAAGTTATGCATTTTGTCGATCCGCGCGCCGCCGAAGGCGATATTGTCGGCTAGATCAAAACGGACCGCCAGCCAATTCTTAAAGCGATACTTCATTCCGACTGTCATCGGGACGCTGACGAGTGTTTCGGTAAGGTCGCGTCCCAAATGATCCTGGAATCGATAGCTGGTCAGCCCCAGCCCTAAGGCGGCATACGGTCGCCACGCGCTATCGCCCCAAGGGTAATAGGCGACGTGCAAATCCCAGAACCAATCCTCGCTCGTCCGACTAACGATTGGTGTCTGATTATCGATTAAGTCGAGATGAGCAAAACCAATTCGAAATTCACCTCCCCAGTAGTGGTCGACATCGAGGCCTATTCGATAGCCTCCGAACAGGTCGCCATTTTGGTCAACTTCCCGTTCGACCAAATCGTCGCCAATCAGACCGCCAACGAACCAACCGACATGAATCGGCCGCCGCAACCAACTGGTTCCTTCCAAGGGCATTCCGCGACCTTGATGACGTCCATCGATTTGACCATATCGAAACCAGTTGCCGGGCATGATTTTGGCAAGATGTCTCTCCTTCATCAACGGTGAACCGAACATCATCTCGCTAGCATCGAGTTCGCTGATGCTTGCGGCAATATCGCCAACGGGCAAGAATTCCGTCGACGAAAACTCGCCCGGGTCTACCGCTTCAGCCGTCGTTTCAATGTCATGCATCGGTTCGAGAATTCGCCTAGCCGCTGCGCGGGGTGGTGCCTGCGCATCGGCGAACCCCGCAATAAATGCGCAACAGAAGAGCACGGCAGAACAAGTTACGAAACGTGACATGGATTAATGCACTAGTGAATATTCGATGAACATTGGAGATGGAGCAGGAGAGAAACGCGGGGCGATTATGCGGATCCGGACATCTGCCGTCAAGTGAAACTAGGTAACTTGGAAGTCAATCAAGGAACACATCTGCCCGACTTGCGATCACGTTGAGAAAAACCCGTCGGATCGCATCGTAACCGCGATCATTGGGATCCTCTACGTTCACGAAATACCAATAGTGTGGATCTTCGCTTCGATAGGTGCTCCGCCAGAATTGCCGACAGTGCGAACCGTGCCCCAAGAACTCCGAGTACAACGAAACCAAGTGAACATTGTCTCGCTGCTCCGTGCACTTATAAATCACCTTGTTATACTCGGCGTGAATCGCGAAGCCATCAGGCCAGGCGGGCAAGTAGATACTCGGGGCGTCGCCAACGCCGTCGGTAGGATCGTAGATGTCGGCCAGGAAAACCTGACAACCGCCTGGAAAACGCTGGTTCAGAATATCCAACATCCTGTCCAGTCGTTTCTGAAAACCGACGATCCAAGGTTTCGCTTGTGCGAGCGACGAACCGTACATGGCGCCCTCGCGAGGCGGCGTTCGTCCGTAGTTGTGAATCAGGTCGTTTCCACCAGTTGTGATTACCACCAAGCCAAGCACGTCCGGATCCTGCTGCTCAAAGTGCTCCTCCAAAATCGTGAGATGAGCGAGCGAAGTCGAACCCGACCTCGCCATATTCTTGGACTCTAAGTTAGGCAACACGACTGACAAACAAAGCCCTTGCAACTCCGCAAACTCGTCGTCCGGATTCTTTGCGAGACGATTAAAGTAACTATGTTCAATCGTACGAGCTCCGAGCCCAGCTGTAACGCTGTCGCCGATCCCAAACAGCAAAACTCGCCGGTCGCTCCAAGCCTTTTCAAAGGGAACTCGCTGAACCGAGGGACCCGCTGGTCCCTCGCCAACCGGTCGAGAAAGCCAGTAGTGCTGATACACCAATACGCTGCAGATCGCGATCGCGCCAAGCGCGAGGAACAAAATCGCGCGACGGTGCTTCCACCTCTTTGTCATAATGAGACCGTTCATTATCTAGAATTATCTGCGTACACCGAACGCCAGTCGAATGCCAACGCGCGGCGAAGATGTACCGTGGCATTCCAAAGCGGGCAATTTGGATTGGCTACGGTCGAGTTGAGCCTGGACAGTAACTTCAGAATAGGGATTCGGAGCCCTCAATGCAAGCAACAGCAAACCAATCAACCGGCGAGCCCGACAGCGGCCCGATTCAGCTAACATCTCGTCGCAACCACAAGCGCCCGCTTCGGCGCGGGATAGCCCTCAACCGTTTTTGAAGAATCGCCTGGGTCGAGAAAATCGGGAAGCGATTCGAAAGTCATCCATTCGGTTCTTCGTTGTTCTTCGCTCGTAGTCGATGCCTCCGAGACAAATTCAATATTGCGAAATCCCGCGCGTTGAAGCCACAATTCCAGCGTTAATGCCGAGGGAATAAACCACACGTTTCTCATCTGTGCGTATCGATCTTTGGGCAGCAAGGAATAGCCCAGTGGTCCGTCGACGACCAACGTCTCCAGTACTAACTGCCCTTCGTTGCGCAAACTCGATCTGAGATGCATTAAGTGATCGATGGGCGATCGACGATGATACAACACACCCATCGAAAATGCGGTATCAAATGTCGCCAAGTCGTACGGAACGTCGTCCATTCCCACCGGGACGACGTGATTGGCGTAGTCTGTTAGGTAACGTTTGGCGACCGCAAATTGCATGACATAAAGCAAGAATGGGTCGACTCCGACGACGATTTCAGCACCGGCTGCGATCATCCGCCATCCGTAGTAGCCATTTCCGCTGCCACAGTCCAAAACTTTCCGCCCTGTCAGCGAGTCAATGGCGGCGGCAACTCGACGCCATTTCAGATCGCTCCGCCACTCCGTATCGATCGCAACTCCGAAGAAATCAAATGGTCCTTTCCGCCACGGATGGAACTGCATCAAATTCTCTTTCAGCTCGGCCCGCTCGACATCGCCCAAGTCGTCGGATTGTCCAACGGTGACAACATCCTGATCCAGAATGCAACGCGATGGCGGCACACTTGGCATTCGCTTTAGAGCGGCACGCCAGCGCGTCAAGTCGCCATGCTGGTCATCTGAAAACGCCAAGTCAGCGTCGCTACGTAGTTGATCAACCCAACGTCGCGCCGGCGACTGCGAAAGAAACTCGAACAGAGGCGAATAGTCGATCATTTGGCGTTGGGACTCAGTACGTTGGGACTCAGTACGTTGGGACTCAGTACGTTGGGACTCAGTACGTTGGGACTCAGTACGTTGGGACTCAGTACGTTGGGACTCAGTACGTTGGGACTCAGTACGTTGGGACTCATTTGACGGCCAGCATGGAAACGAAGTTTAACGCCTGAAACCAAACATGCGAACTTGCGAACCCGACGGCCTTAAACCGAGCCGCGTGCGTCTCGATGGTTTCCGGGACAAGCACGTTCTCCAGCGCGGCGCGCTTCTGGCTGATTTCTAAGTCGCTGTATCCATTCGCTCTCTTGAACGCCAAATGCAAATCTGTTTGCAATTGCTGTTCGTTAGCGTCGGCGAACGCGATCTTCTCGGACACGACCAAAGCACTGCCGGGCAACATCCCGTCAAAGATCGTTTTCAAGAGTTGCTCACGCTGCTCGACGGGAATGAATTGCAACGTGAAGTTGAGCACGACGAAACTGGCTCGCTCAATCGTCACACAGGTTGGTTCGCCAGGTCGCAGATCGGCACAATGAACGTCGACTGGAACTGTCGACTCGTCATCCTCAATATTCGCTCGGCAGCGATTAACCATTGCCTCCGCATTGTCCACGGCAACGATCCGACAATTGGGAACAACGATTTGATGTCGCATGGACAAAGTCGCCGCCCCCAGGGAGCAGCCGAGGTCGTAACAGTTGCTATCTGGTAAGGCATAGTAACCGGCGATAACACCAACATTGGAAACGATCGAAGCGTAGCCCGGTACCGATCTCAAGATCATATTGGGAAAGACGGCTGCCACCGATTCGTCAAATTCGAATCCACCAACGACGTTTCTGGGGCGAGCGTAAATGGTGTCGCGATGTTTTTCGTTCATGGACTCGACACTGCTGAAAAAAGATTTCGTGACAGTTGCGACTGCCGGCTAGCCCTCTCGACCACGAACGCCCTCTATTCCGTGTCGCTTTCGACCGTGCGGATCATACTGAGAAAATCATCAACGGATTGAGGACGACGATCGGCATTGGGGTTAATGCACTTCTTAATCGCGTTACCCAGTGTCTTATTGAGATCCGGTCGGCGTTGGAAGATATCGACTGGTTCTACGGTATCGTGCTGCAGGGCAGCTTTACCAGTCGTATCCGAATTTACCCACGGAAGATCGTAACAACAAACCTGATAAGCGGTAACGCCGAGCGAAAAAACGTCGAGTCGTTGGTCGGTCTTGCGTCGTCTGACAACTTCGGGCGCCATGTACAACGGGGTCCCTGTTCGGTTGCCGGCCTGCATGTAGTCGGCAGTCGCTGGCACCGAAAGTCCAAAGTCGATCAATGTGACAAAGTCTTTGGAAGGTGAGCAAATGAAGTTTCGCGGACAGACGTCGCGATGGATGAATCCCTTGCGGTGTACTTCCCCAATCGCAGCAGCCATCTGGCGAATCAAAAGAAGTCGGCGACCTTCCAATTCGGGGTCGCGTTTGTTTACCAAAACGTGCATTCCGAAACCGGGAAGAAACTCCATAACGACGTAATTCAAACCGTCCGTCGTCTTACCATACTCAAACGTCTTGACGATGTTTGGATGACTCATGTGAGTGGCGATTTCGCCTTCGGGAGGCTTATTCAATCCCTTAAAGCGGGCTTCAAAGAGTTCCATCTTTTCCCGATCGCCTATTTTCAATCCGACGATCTCGCCCGTATTGCGATCCTTAGCCATGTAGAAATTAGACATGGTGCCGGAGATCGCTTCGCGCAGCAGTTCAAAACGACTGGAAACATCTAGTCGGCCGCGTCGCAAAAGCGATTGTATTTTGTCAAGGAACCCCATGACCTCTTCTCGTCGCAGAGTAGCAAAGCATCGTCTGAAAGGTGCTCAGCATAGTCACTTGATTGTACGAAGCACCGTGCTCCTATTTTCCACAGTAGTCAATCGTGCGGGCGATTTCACTCTTTAGTTTATCACGTGGAACGATTCGGTCGACAAAGCCGTGTTCCAACAGGAATTCGCTCGTTTGAAAACCCTTGGGAAGTTCGATACGAATAGTCGCTTTGATCGTTCGCGGACCAGCAAATCCAATCAGTGCCTTGGGTTCGGCGTATATCACGTCGCCTAACGAGGCAAAACTTGCGGCCACGCCGCCCATCGTGGGATTGGTAAGGACCGAAATAAACAACCCACCCGACTCACTGTATTTCGCCAAGGTGGCGGAAACTTTGGCCATCTGCATTAACGAGAGAATCCCCTCGTGCATTCGAGCACCGCCGCCCGAACCGCTAATGATAATCAGCGGCAAGTTTTGGTCTGTCGCGCGCTCCACTAAACGCGTTAA
>JBLHLE010000361.1:0-6966 GCA_047620805.1 Pirellulaceae bacterium | reverse complement strand
CCGACATCATATTCACTGCGGCGACGAAAGGACGCTTGAATGATACATAAACGGTATCCATACCGCAGCCACCGGCTGACCAGCGGGCTACGTACCGCGACTTAACGCCGGAGTCAGCTCGTACGGAGTCAGCTCGTACGGCGTCAGCTCGTACGGCGTCAGCAAGTACGGCGTCAGCAAGTACGGCGTCATCAAGCAAGTGCGGCTCGCGGAGAAATGGGTCCCATTCGAGCCTCCGTGAGTAATCGTGGAGTAGGTCGAATACCGTATCACAGGATGCGTTCATCTGAGGATGCGTTCATCTGAACTGTAGCTGCGCCTGAACGCATGCCGGTAACTCCGAATGAGATTTCTCTCCACGACTAACCACAGACAAGCCGTCCTCATTAACGCGCGAAGTTCAACTATCGCGAACTTTCTTCACTCGGTTTGCCACGCCGATTGATTGCCACCAATACTCCGCTCGTAATCAGACCTGCAGCAATTCGCGGAGAATCAAAGGCCGAGGCGAAGGCGGCAAGTGCGAATACGAATCCATAACCTATCGTTGGACTGAGCACCATGAATGGCAACCACGCGATGTCATTCTCGCGATCCATCGGTGTGATCTCTCGAAGAGGGACGCCACTTAAAATGCCTAGAATAATCGCTGGAATAGCAGTACCGATCGCGCCCCATTTTATCGATTCGACAAGTTTACGCTGGAATTTCACAGGAAAGCACTGCCGCGAAAACTGGTGTGTTGAGTGGAAGCAGTAAGGAGTTACCAAATTCTTCTCAGGCGAACTAACTGAAAATCGAGAAGAGACCGATGTCGAAAGCGAGGAATGCCCCAGCTGCCCCTTTTTATTTCGCTGCCGCTAGGGCTTTTCCACGCTCTTCGTTCTCGAACACCAAGACCACAGTCGGGCCACGGTTTGGGGACCCAATAGCGCCGCGCCGGACCACCATGCGATCTGCACGCCAACGAACAGTGCACCAGCTAACGCAGCTTTTTGCCCAACGGTGAATGAAAGAAACGGAATCGCGAACAAGGAAAACCACAACACACCGGAGAGGCAAACTAGTGCAAAGCCGATTCTGGTGGCCCCCCTGCCCTTGTCTGGCGCAGTTGGCGGTTCGTCCATTGTGAACTTGGAATTTGAGTTGGGCATCGCATTGACCCATTGTGATCGCACAAACAAAAGTTTGCGCGACGCGGTGTTTGTTCAACGAGCACTTTCCACGCCGGATTACTGGCCAATGATACCCGAGCGTTGCTCGCGTCACAACAAACTAGGAACCGTAGATCGCCAAACCGCGCCGCTGTGCAGGGTTGGCCTGACCTCTGGCGAGCTGGCCAACGCTCGCTACACTTCGATTCTGCCGGTCTCCGTGGAATGCAGAACGGTAGGCGACAATGCGTCGCTGAGTATAGGGGAAGTCAGGAAAGGACGATGTCCGCAGGCAGGAGCCTAGGCCATTCGGTCTCGCATCTTTTCCCGCAACCGTTTTTTGGCTTCGTCGGACAGCTTGATGAGTTGGTGGTTAGAATCTTGTCCTTTACCTTGTGCGACCTGCGTGAGAACTTCGCGGACGTGTAACAGGTGCTGCTTGAAATACCTACAGGGTCGGCAAACCAACATGTGCATGCGAACGGCGATCCGATCGTGCCACGGCAATCGGTTGTCGAGTGCATCGGACGTTAGCCGCGCCCCGTCTCCGCATCGCAAGGTTAGGATTTTGTAGATTCGCATAATGAAATGCCACATTATCGATCCTCCGTTGAAAACCAAATCGTGTCGAGGCAATGGCGTAGCGCCGCCCGCGCTCGGAACATTCTCACCCCAAAATTAGACTCGCTTATTTTCAGTTCTCGACATATCTCCTCTGCCTCCATATCGGCGACTTCTCGCATATAAAAAACATCTGCGAGCTTCGGCGGGAGCTTCTCCGTGCAGTTGTTGAACACCACCCAGAACTCTCGGTTTTCCACGATCGTCGCCGGATCACTGGGCCAGGCCTTAAGTCGTCCGCTGCATTTGTAGGGAGAATTATCGGCCCTTTCGTGCTCGCTGATCAGAGTTTTCGCAGTCGCCCGCAAGTGATCAACAATCTTGTGTCGGAGAATTCCAATCAACCATGTTCGTATACTCGACTCGCCTTGGTAACGTTCTTTACTCGTCAATCCTGCGAGTAGAGTTTCCTGGACCAAATCTTCGACGACGTCGCGGTCTCGAATTTGCAAATAGGCATAGCTGAAAAGTACATCGCCGTGATCGTCTACCCAGCGCAATGGGTCGACGTGGCCACCGATGCCGCTATCGCGTTTCTCATCTGACGTGTCGGCTTGGCTCATCAATAAGTATCCATGGATGATAACTGTCGGCGAGGATCTTCTCCGGTGTGCTCACAAGTAACGTCAATACTACATACGGGCAAATTCGCTGGCTAGTGATTGGCAATGTGTCTGACTTGAAACTCCAGCGGATCTCGGTGTGTGAGATTTTATACACAAATCCATTTCGCTGGTGTAATCAAAGGTTTTCAAGAGATTTCGTGTAATGAAGTCCATTTGGTTGCGACTAAGCATCCCGACGCGTGAATGGAGGCGGATTCGACTTAGTTCGCCGCGCGGGATCCCGCAATTCGACAACGAGTACAACATCCAAGAGGAAGCAACATGATTCGACGTACACCCCGACAAGTTTCTACGAGAAAAACCACTGCCGATAAACGATCGCATCGTCGAAACTCTCCCCGCCGGAGACTTAGATTGGAAAACCTCGAGAAACGGGAGTTGCTGGCGTACGGCGTCTCGCTGGATGGACTTGGTGTATTGAGAGTTACCGCCAACGACCCACTCGAATTAGGCGATTTGAGTGTTTCGCTGAGTTCAGGTCTCTATTCGTTCGTGGACTCGGGAGTTGCCTTCGACATCTCGGGCGCGGCTGGCGCAGGAGTAGTAACGGACGGTTTTCAGATCCCCGCCGCGGGCGTCAATGAAGTTGTCATCACGCTTGGTGAACAAGATGATCGGGTGGTCGTGGCAACCGACGTTGCCTCGGCGAATCCGATTGTGATAAACGGATTTGGAGGACATGACTGGATTAACGGAGAGAATAGCCTTGTTGGCCTGGAAATATTTGCAGGTAATGGGAACGACGTTGTGATGGGAGGGACCGGCGACGACGTCATCGTCGGCGGAGCCGGTGACGATCAGCTCTTTGGAAACGGCGGAAATGATAAAATTGACGGCGGTGGCGGAATATCAGTTACCGTAACGAACATCGCTCCCGTCGACGGTGCATTGCTGACGCCCGTGTTCTTGGCGACGGCGGATGGCAGCTATGATTTCTTCAATGCCGGGGCTCCTGCTTCGAGTAGCCTCGAGCGGCTGGCTGAAGATGGGAGCACCGAACCCAGGATCACAGCGGCGTTGGGTACCGGACGAGTCGGACAAGCCATTTCAACTCCGGGTGGGCCACTTGCCCCAGGGGATAGTCGTACAATAACGCTCAACGCGCGACCGGACGATATGGATACCCGATACTTGAGCTTCGCCTCGATGGTACTCCCCAGTAACGACGCCTTCATCGGCAACGACAATCCACTGGCAATTCCATTGTTCGACGTTGCGGGAAACTTAGTCATCAGAACTGGACCGTCAGTGTTTATCGTGGATGGATCGCAAGTTTGGGATGCCGGAACAGAGTTGAACGACGAAGTTCCCGCCAATACTCCTGTCCTCGGACAAGCTGCGCCGAACACAGGAGTTACTGAAGGTGGAAATGTATCGCTTCATCCTGGTCTTCAGGGCTCACTAAGTCTGGGGGGACCAGTGGGCAACGTCCTGACTGCCCGACCCAATGCCGACTTTACTGCGGCGGGCTATCAACTCTTATCGATTGAGGTTACGACAAGTGATGGAAACGATCGGATCGTTGGCGGAGAAGGTGATGATCAGTTGCGAGGCGGCGCTGGAGACGACACGATTCTGGGCGGTGCCGGCGCCGACGACATTAAAGGTGGCGACGGGAACGACACCATCGACGGCGGTGGAACAATCACGGTCGAAGTAACAAATGTGTCGCCCATCGGGGGCACGTTACTAACGCCAGTGTTCTTAGCGACGGCAGACGGTAGCTACGATTTCTTTAACGCAGGGTCGCCAGCATCAGCAAGCCTCGAAAGCTTGGCGGAAGATGGCAATACGGGTCCGCGCATCGCCGCGGCATTAGCAACTGGCCAAGTCCGACAAGCCACCGCGACTCCCGGGGGCCCGCTATCGCCAGGCGACAGTCGAGTCGTTTCCTTCGATGCGACTTCCAATGATCTGAGAACTCGATATTTAAGCTTTGCTTCGATGGTCCTTCCTAGCAACGATGCCTTCGTTGGCAATGATAACCCTTTGGCCATTCCGTTATTTAATGACTCGGGCGATCTGATTGTTCGCTCTGGCAGTTCTGCTTTCACGGTGAGCGGTTCACAAGTCTGGGACGCAGGTACGGAGGTAAACGACGAGGCTCCGGCGAATACGCCTGTACTTGGTCAAGCTGCACCCAATACAGGTGTCTCGGAAGGTGGAGTCGTAGCAATTCACGCGGGACTACAGGGTTCCAACGGGTTGGGTGGGCTCGTCGGGAATGTTCTCAGTGCGTTCCCCAACGCCGACTTCACTGCGAACGACTATCAGGTATTGTCGATTGCAATTACAGAAAGCAACGACGGCAATGATAGGATTGACGGCGGAAATGGCGACGACAATTTGCGCGGCGGCGCTGGCAACGACTGGATCATTGGCGGCGCTGGCTCAGACAACATCGACGGTGGAAGCGGAGACGATCAGATTGATGGCGGCGGAACGATTCGAGTCACAGTGACCAACGCATCGCCTGCTGGGGGCAACTTGTTAACGCCAGTCTTCCTCGCAACGGCCGACGGTGAGTACGACTTCTTTAATGCGGGATCGCCCGCCTCGAGTAGTCTGGAACGCCTCGCCGAGGACGGAAACACGGGCCCGCGAATCGCAGCGGCGCTGGCGACCGGTCGAGTTGGTCAAGCGGTGGCAACTCCAAGTGGCCCCTTGGCTCCAGGCGACAGTCGTACTGTTTGGTTGCAGGCAACGCCTGGCAATCTGCAAACTCGATACTTGAGTTTCGCGTCAATGGTACTCCCCAGCAACGATGCCTTCATCGGTAATGATGACCCACAGGCAATCCCGCTGTTCGATTCGATCGGCAATCTCATCGCTCGCACCAATTCTTCGACCTTCATTGTTAGCGGGTCTCAAGTTTGGGATGCGGGGACGGAGGTCAACGATGAAGTGGCTGCCAACACTCCTGTGCTTGGACAGGCGGCGCCGAATACCGGCGCAATCGAAGGAGGAACAGTCAACTTGCACACAGGTTTCCAGGGGTCGCTCAGCTTGGGAGGACCAGTGGGGAATATTTTGACCGCATTGCCTGGAGCAGACTTTAGCATCCCTGGCACCCAGATTCTTCGCATCGAAATTCAAGAGGAAGATGGAGCTGACACGATTGCCGGAGGTAAGGGAAGCGACGAGATTCGAGCGGGTGCGGGAGACGATACGGTAGTCTGGGATGACGGAGATGGAAGTGACCTAGTTGAAGGCGGGGCGGGCATCGATCGACAAGTCGTAAACGGTTCCACAACCGAGGGCGACCAATTTAGCTTGGTCGAGGCGGCCGGACGATTGCAACTGGAACGTACCAATCTGATTAACTTTACGCTCAATATCGGACAGGTCGAAGCCGTCGAAATCAACGGGTGGGATGGCGCTGACCAATTGACGACGACTGCAAACCGCGCTGCCAAAGTGGAGTTCAACGGCGGCTCCCCGTCGAACGGCAGCAACCCAGGTGACCGCTTGGCAATCACGCTAGATAGCGCGGTTAATGTCCCCGTAATCTTTGCCGCTACATCCACTGGCTCGCTCGCTTCCGAGTTGATCGGCAACAACGAGGATATTTCGTGGACTGGCGTGGAGAGTTTCGAGTTGGATGGTGAAGAGTTTACTGCCGGCAACTTGGTGGTTCGGGGGACAAGCCGCAATGACAGAATTCAGATTTCCAAAGCCAACCTCACGCAGGTCCAATTCCGTATCAATCGAATCACGTTTGGCCCGTTTGCCGCGACCGACGTTGTTGTGTTTGGAGACGCCGGGAACGACCGGATCACAGTGGCCGGAAACCTGCGGCAAGGGTTCGTTATTTATGGTGGTGCCGGTCGCGACTACATTGCAGGCGGTCGCGGGGACGACACAATCTTCGGCGGGGATGGCAGCGACACGATACTTACGGGTGCCGGGAATAACACGGCTTTCGGAGGCGCTGGAAACGACCACATTTCAAGCCGCGATGGAAATGACCTAATTGACGGCGGTGCGGGAAACGACCAACTAGTTGGCGCCGCTGGCGACGATGAAATTAACGGCGGATTAGGAAACGATCGTATTACTGGCGGTGGTGGAAACGACATTATTCGTGGCGGGCTAGGAAATGACATTCTCAACGGACAATCGGGAAACGACATTGTCCTCGGGGGAGATGGAGCAGATATTCTTCGTGGTAATGCTGGCTTTGATCTACTGATCGGAGGAGGTGGTAAAGATTCGATCCAAGGGCAAAGTCAGCGCGACATTCTCCTCGGCGGCGAGACAACTCACGATGACGACATTGAGGCATTGCAACTGATTCTTGGCGCTTGGACCAACGACAACTCATCGCTGGACGAGCGAATCGCTGAAATTGAAAGCGGATCCTTTGCCGCTCCTTTGAATTCAACAACTGTGGTCGACGATGGATCGCGAGATGCACTAGCCGGCGGTGGCGGAACCGATTGGATTTTCAAGAATGCAAGCGACAGGGTTCGAGCGCTTAGTAGCAAGGACATTCTAAACACAATCTGAGTTGGCAGCGGAGTTCGTCAGAGAAAGCACGATGGAAACGGAACTCGATCCGTCCA
>JBLHLE010000360.1:0-6975 GCA_047620805.1 Pirellulaceae bacterium | reverse complement strand
TCAAGCAGGCGCTGCTGACCGAACGAAACGTCGATGTACGGGTTTCCATGTTACTGCAGTGTCTCAGGGCTCGATTGGAAGGTAACGACCAATGGGATGAACGTCCATTCCCGCCCCTATTCAGCCAGAACTAACTGCTTCAGCTGCAATTCCTAGCAGAGGAAACTTAACGTGAAAACCCACTCTACCTCGCTGGTCGAGTGGGTTTCAGCGTTTCCATGGCGTGAAACCGTCATTTATCCGCACGCTACTGAAAAGTGCGGTAAGCTGTAGCCGACGACGTCCTTGACCACATCCGGCTGCAAATCTACATTGACATGTTTGCTTTTGCTCGAAATCGCCGGATAGGTGACACGATAGGTGACAGGATAGGTGACCATGGGTTCTGACAATCCCAACATTAGTGACAAAGTTGATTTGCCTCGCATCGAAGCTGCCGTCCGCGAAATACTCGCAGCCGTCGGAGAAGATCCGGAGCGTGAAGGTCTGCTCGAAACGCCTGCCAGGGTTTCTCGCATGTATGCGGAGATGTTCGCGGGCCTTCATCAAGACGCGCGAGTGCACCTGAAGAAGGTCTTCACCGAGCAATACGATGAAGTTGTCCTCGTGAGGGATATCAGCTTCTGCAGTATGTGCGAGCACCACTTGCTCCCTTTCACCGGAAAGGCGCACATTGGCTACAGCCCGAACGGAAAAGTACTGGGACTCAGCAAATTGGCTCGCGTTGTGGAGGTCGTTGCCAGACGCCCCCAAGTTCAAGAGCGGATGACCGGTGAGATCGCCAACCTGATCGAGGAAGAACTCGACGCCAAGGGCGTCGCGGTTGTCGTTGAGGCATCGCACTCGTGCATGACCATTCGTGGAGTTCGAAAACCCGGCAGCTTGTGCGTAACCTCCTCGATGAAGGGGATCTTCCGTTCCAATGTGTCATCGCGGGCGGAAATCATGCAACTGATCTACGGCGACCGGCGGTAGCACTGTGGGCATCCTTGAAGTCTTAGTGCAATTCGTCTTCCGACTCACATTTGGCATGGCCATCTCGATGGGTTTGACTCCTCCCAAGCTCGTCACGAGTGGCTTCTTCCGCGTGCACCTGTGGGTGCTAATGGGCTGCAACACTTTCGCCGCCATGTCGATTTGGTCGAACCCAACCGGATTTGACACGATTCGGATGAGTGGAAAGTCGCTCTTTATCTGCGCTGTGACTTTGGCAGTGCTGAGTTTCATAGGAGCTGGTGTTTGGCTCTATGAAAAGCATCGAGCTGGTTTGGTATTTCTCTACTTAATCGGGATAATTTCTCTGGTGACGGCGATTGTGGGAAGCCGTACGCAGGCGCATGTTGTGACCGTTTCCGCCGACGTGATGTCGGGCGGTTTCGTGCTTGGAATCATTACCACAGCAATGTTGCTTGGGCACTGGTATTTGAATACTCCCACTATGCAACTTGGTCCCCTGCAGCGTCTGGTAATCCTGACTGGCGTCGCGATTATTCTGCGGGCCATCGTGAGCGGCGTTGGGATATGCATGATAGATGCCGCCGCGGTTTCATCGTCGTTTTGGATATTCCTTTCGTTTCGTTGGCTTTCCGGCATTCTCTGTACGTTGGTGTTGGTTGCACTGACGTGGCAAACACTGAAAATCCCGAATACTCAAAGTGCAACAGGTATACTTTATGCCGGGGTAATTCTCGCATTTCTGGGGGAATTGACTTCTCAGCTACTGTCCGTTGGCAGCCACTATCCTTTATGATGGACAGATGAATGTTACCTACCGATGTCCACAATGCGATGGTTCGGTCCGAGTCTATTTTGAGTCGGATGTCGAAGCCATAGATTGCCCAGAGTGTGGCCGCACGTTGCCCGTGACTTCCAAGCACATACAGGACGGTGAAATCCGCCATTGTGTGGTTTGTCACGATGACGATCTTTTCGTCCGCAAGAATTTCTCTCAGAAGCTGGGAGTGAGCATAATTGCGTTCGGTTTTATTGCCAGTTCGATCGCGTATTTCTATTACATGATCTATTGGTCCTTTGGGATACTTTTGGCCTCTGCGCTGGTCGACCTTCTGCTGTACACGTTCGTGGGGAATATGCTCGAATGCTATCGCTGCCATACCGAGTACAGAAACGTAGCCGGCTTGGAGAAGCACGAGGTATTCAGTTTGGAGACCCACGAGCGATTTCGGCAGCAGGCTGCTCGCCTCGCCGATCAGCAAGGGACTCCAAGCGGCTCGGAATCGTAGCGATCTGATTGCGGAACGCGCAAGCGTCTACTAGTCGCGGAGAGTTGACTGGTAACAAACTAGCTGTGCCCTTGGCGTCACAAGACGAGTATTCATGGACCAGGAACGAGAGCGAATTCAAGCCGATTTACGCGGTGTGCTTCGAGGTGAAGTACGTTGTGACGATTTGTTCCTGCAAATGTATGCCAGCGATGCGAGTATCTATGAAGTTCGTCCACTGGCCATTGTTCGACCACGTGGTGCTCAAGATGTCGCGGCCTGCATACAGTATGCTGTTGAGAATCGCATTCCAATTCATGCCCGCGGCGCGGGAACAGGTTTGGCGGGCGAGTCACTTGGTCCGGGAATAGTCCTGGATTTCTCGCACTCGATGCGTCGCATCCTCGAAGTGGGTGAGGAAACCGTTCGCGTCCACCCCGGTGTCATTCTCTCTCAATTGAACAGTGAGCTGGCGAAACACGGACGCATGTTCGCCCCTGACCCGTCCACCAGAAGTGTCACGACGATCGGCAGTGTTATCGCGTTGGACGCCAATGGGAGTCATTATCCGCAATATGGGTCTGCCAAAGATCACGTCGAGTCGTTGCAGGTCGTCCTGGCCGACGGTTCGGTTGCTGATTTTGGTAAGCACTCCCTGAATCCACGCCGCATCATGAGCAAAACGCCACGTCGCGACGACCTGGTGACTCAACTTGCAGAACTGTTGCATCGCAACGCGGCGCTGATCAAACAATACATCCCCCAGTCGGTCAACCGCTCGGGATATAATGTGTTTGATATTGTTGATGGCGACCAGATCGACCTCGCCCGGCTCATGGTCGGTAGCGAAGGCACGCTTTCGCTCACGGTCGAAGCAACTTTGCGTACCGTCCCCCTGCCCGAGCACCGTGGAGTTGCTCTGCTATTCTTTGATCGACTGGAAAACGCGGCCAAAGGCGCAATCGAACTACAGTCGATGAACGTCGCCGCTTGCGACCTGATGGACCGTCGCCTACTTAGCATCGCCAGAGAATCCGACGTCCGATTCGAGCTGTTGATTCCCAAAGAAGCGGAAGCGATGCTGCTGGTCGAGATTCAGGCAGACGACCCAAATGTCTTGCGCGAGCAGCTAAAACAGCTAGTGTATCGGTTGCAGCGTCGGCGAAAGCTAGCTTTTGATGCCCGCACCACTTTGGAGCGCGACGAGCGGGACTTGTATTGGCGGTTGACGCGTCGCGTTATTTCTACGCTCTATAAGTTAGAGGGATCGAGTCGACCGTTGCCGTTTGTGGAAGGCATCACCATTCCGCCTCGTTCACTCCCCGAATTCCTGGTGACTGTTCAGAATATACTCAAGTCGCACGAGACCATGGCAACCGTGTTTGCGCACGCCGGTCACGGTCAGTTGCATATTCGTCCCTTTCTCGATCTGGCAAACCCATCGGACGTCCGCAAGATGCAGGCCTTAGCGACAGACATTTATGAAGAGGTTTTGGAATTCAAAGGCTCGGTGAGCGGCGAACATGGAGACGGGCTCAGTAGAACCTGGTTTGTCCCCAAGCAATTTGGACCGCTGTACGAGGTCTTTCGCGAAGTGAAACGAATCTTCGATCCAGAGAACATTCTGAATCCCGGAAAGATTGTTGCGGACAGTCCACAGCCGATGACCAAGAACCTTCGTCCCGTAACGGCAGTCACATCGGAAGAAACCGAGACCAAGTCGGAGCGCTTGCAACTTCAATTGGTTTGGGACAACGAGGAGTTGGCTTACGCCGCCCGCAGTTGCAATGGTTGCGGTAGATGTCGCACTCACTCACCAGAGGAGCGGATGTGTCCGATCTTTCGTTTCTCTCCACGCGAAGAGGCGACGCCGCGGGCGAAGGCGAACTTAATGAGAGCCATCGTAACGGGACGCCTCGAATCTACGGCCTTGGAGGCCGACGACCTCAAGCAGATTTCGGACCTCTGCGTCAATTGTCATCAATGTAAGATCGAATGCCCGGCGGGCGTCGACATTCCGAAGTTGATGATCGAATGCAAAGCTCAGTATGTCGCCACAAATGGACTCACCTTGTCCGACTGGATTCTCTCGCGGCTAGATCTATTCTCCGCTCTCGGTTCTTTGCTGCACCCAGTGGCGAATTGGGCAATCGGCAATCGGACGATGCGTTGGCTACTGGAGAAGATTACCGGAATCGCTCAAGGACGCAAGCTGCCACGATTCGCGCGGCGCAGTTTTCAACGTCTTGCACATCGAAAACGTTTGACGAGGCCGACTCGCCGATCTGGCCGCAAGGTTCTCTACTTTGTCGATGTCTACGCCAACTGGCACGACGTCCAACTGGCGGACGCATTAGTGGCCGTTATGGAACACAATGGTGTGGCGGTGTACGTTCACCCAGAACAGCAACAGTCTGGGATGCCGATGATCAGTATGGGGGCGGTTGAACGCGCCCGGTATTTCGCTTCGCGGAACGTCTCGATCCTGGCCGATGCGGTCCGGCAAGGTTATCAGATCGTGACCACGGAGCCCGCCACCACGGCGTGCCTCCGCATCGAGTACCCCAATATTCTTCAGGACGACGACGTCCATCTGGTTGCCGAAAATACCTTGGACGCGGGTGAATATTTGTGGCAGTTGCACCAGGCAGGACAATTAGAATTGGACCTTCGGCCCATCAACGCCACGGTCGGCTACCACCTGCCGTGCCACGTCCGAACTGCCGGGAGGGGAGCTCCGGGGGCCAATTTGCTGCGGTTGATTCCAGGCTTGGTCGTTCACACCCTCGAGAAAGGTTGCTCGGGAATGGCCGGCACTTTTGGCCTCAAACGAGAGAACTACCGCAGTAGTCTGCGAGCTGGATGGGGTGTCATTTCCGCCGTCAGAGATAGCAGCCTCCAGGTCGCCTCGACAGAATGCAGCGCCTGTAAATTACAAATGGAGCAAGGTACTCCCAAACCAACAATTCATCCCTTAAAATTTCTGGCTTTGTCCTACGGAGTTATGCCCGAGTTGGATTCCCTTTTGAGCAAGCGGAATGAGGATTTAATAGTATCATGAAGATCTCCGTGCGACTATTCGCCGCCGTTCGCGATTCGCTTGGCCAATCAGAAGTCAGTGTCGATCTGCCGGACGGCGCGACTGTCGCTATACTGCGTACTACATTGCAACAGCAATATCCCGACTTGGAAACGCTGTTCGCGAGAGCAATATTTGCAATTAAAGAAGAATACGCGCGCGACGACACCACGCTGAACAACGACGAGACCGTCGCCTGCATACCACCAGTGAGCGGTGGATAATCATGATAGAATTAACAAATGAACCCATTGATGCGACGCTAGTGCTCAGTCGAGCTCAATCTAACTTGGCTGGAGCTGTCGTGCTGTTTTTGGGCACGACCCGCGAGTTCACCTGCGGGAAACAGACGGCGTCATTGGATTACGAATGCTACCCCGAAATGGCCACTCGAAAACTCCAACAACTCGAAGCCGAAGCTCGAGAGAAATGGGAGTTAGTGGGAGTAGCAATCGTACATCGACTCGGGCATCTCGAGTTGGGCGAGGCCAGCATTGCGATTGCGGTGAGTTCGCCCCATCGACAGGCCTCGTTTGAAGCTGGCAAGTGGCTTATTGACACGATCAAGGAGGTTGTGCCAATCTGGAAGAAGGAAAACTGGTCGGACGGTAGTACGGAATGGATTCATCCCGGCGTCGCCGCCGCTGAACAACCGCCATCGAAATCTTCAGACTAAAGTCGAATCGCATGAATGTACTAACAGATCCACTGGTCGATTCCCTCGGTCGCGTGCATACGAATCTGCGCATCAGCGTCACTGATCGCTGCAATATTCGATGTTTCTATTGCATGCCTAACGAGAATGTCGATTTCCGTCCGCGTGCCGAGATTTTGTCCTATGAAGAGATCGCGCGATTCGCAAATGTGTCGGCGCGAATGGGGGTCACTAAACTACGCCTGACAGGCGGGGAACCCTTGGTCCGTTCTGGCGTGGCGGATTTGGTGCGAGAACTTGTCGCGATCGAGGGAATTACCGATGTGGCGATGACCACCAACGGGGTGTTGCTGGCCGAGCATGCTCAGGCACTAAAGGACGCGGGGCTACACCGGCTCAACGTAAGTCTCGACGGTCTGAAGGAAGAGACTTTTACGCGCATCTCGCGACGAACCGGACTTCAGAAAGTACTGGACGGAATTGCGGCCGCCAAAGCTCTCGGATTTAAAAAGCTGCGACTCAATGCCGTTGCCATTCCGGGCATCAGTAACGAAGAGATTGTGCCGTTGGGCAGATTTGCTCGGGAGAACGATTTCGAACTGCGATTTATTGAATTCATGCCGCTCGACGCTGAAGGTAATTGGACGGACGCGAAAGTTTTCACGGGAGAGCAGATTCGCGAAATCCTCGAAGCCGAATTCGGAGCACTAATTGAGGCCCCTCGACCAGACCCTAGCCAACCGGCACTCGATTACAAATTCGCTGACGGCAAAGGTGGCCTCGGCTTCATCAATCCCGTATCACAACCGTTCTGCAGTTCCTGTAACCGACTTCGAATCACAGCGGACGGAAAAGTACGAAACTGCCTATTCTCAAACACGGAATGGGACGCGCGGGCAGCGTTGAGGAGTAATGCCAGCGACGAACAAATGGCTCAACTCATTCGCGACTGCATCGCAGCCAAGAAACCCGGGCACGGCATAGATTCGCCCGATTTCGTCCGGCCGCAACGAGCGATG
>JBLHLE010000359.1:0-6980 GCA_047620805.1 Pirellulaceae bacterium | reverse complement strand
AGAAATACTCACATTGTCGCCGCGTTATTTTGCCTTGCGGACAATCAGCTTCGCCGGAGTCGATGTAATGCTCAGCTTCGGAATGGTAACGCCACCAGCGGCGTCTGCCTGAACAGTTCCATTGTTCGAACCAAACGTCCAACTCACCGACGCCCCCGGTGCCACTTTCAGCTCTTGCAGCCGACGCAAGCTGATGTCCGCCGTTGCCTCTGCGGGGATGGTGAACGTGGTTTTGAGTTCCGCTGGCTTGATCAGGAAAATCGCCATCTCAATTGCGTCTGAAGTTTCACTCAGATTGTTCCAGCGGAAGAAGGCGTTAACCTGGCCAGACTTCCGATCGTCGAGTCGGTCCGGCCACGGCAAAGCGTCGTTGGTTGAGGCGTTGGTGAATACTGGATAGGCCTCGTTCTTCTTGACACTCAACCAGTCGAACGAATTGATCAAATCGTTGACTTTCAGAATATTCTCGTGGTTGTTCGCATGGCCAAAGGGCCCCCAATACATGAACACCGCGTACTTGCGGTCGTTCATAGTCTTGAAGAAGTTACCGTGGCCTTTGGACCAGCTGTCGTTTTGAGCGGAATAGTCAATTGCGATCGGCGGATCGGGAAGACTGGTGTTCGCTGGAACCGCTTGCGGCGGAAAGTACATCCGGTTGGAAATGTGTTCGACACCGGCTGGGACATTCGCCTTAATGGCGGCGAAGACATCACCGTGCCGCATGCCCAATCCGAGAGTACCGCTGCCACCCATCGAGTTTCCACATAGATAGACGCGGTTCTCGTCGATGCCGTATTGGTTGATGACCCACTTTACGGTATCCATTGCGCGCTTATCCGTCGGGCTAACCAGCGGTCCTTTGTATTTGTTGCTGCCCCACCACCAGTCACCTTTGTTGGCCCGGCAATCGAGATACAGAGCAAAGAAGTCAGACGGCGCATGGTAAATGTCGTGGTTGCCAACCGTGGTGGTGCAGGCGAGACAGGAGTGAACGTCATGCCCTGCGGAATGCAGAACTACATAGAGAGGCGCGGTTGACCGCGTTTGTTTCGGATGGAGCAACAGGAAAGTATCCCGTTGGGGCATCTCATAACCCCATTCATCCTTGACTCCGTGTTGAAATGTTTCCAGTTTCCGCCCGGTAAACTCCGACTCTTTTTCTTTTTGCGGAGGCCAATCAGCCGCTTCCACACAAACTGCGGCAGCCAACAAAAATGCAATTCCAAAGGCGATAATTAAATTCTTCATGAGGTTCTCACGATGTTGTTCAATGAATACGGGGGGTTCAATGAATACGGTGTTTTTCAATGAATACGATGTTGTTCAATGAATACGGCGTAGTTGCGAACCAACAGATCACGGTACGATTTGCACGGCGACGCCAAACGGTTGCTGTCTCTTACCACCGATGCCGTAAGTCGCGTTTTCGGTGGCGATATGTAGCGAAGAGATAAGTGGCTTGGCGGGATCGAATTCAACCACGCCGACGATCGTCGCGGTTACGAAGTTGTCGTCGTCGCGTCCGGGGTAGAATGGATGCTTCATCTTCAAGCGGCCATCAATGCGGGCGCGGACACGACCTTTCTCGACGCTCAGTGCCGTCAGTTTCAACGACTGTTCGTCTAAACGATTCTTGCTCAAGTCGTTTAGCTCTGTTGTCGGATAAAATCGCGTCAGCAGCATCTCGGTGATTTTCGGCTCAATCTGCCAAGTGTCACCCACCGCTATCGGAGGATTAGGTGGCGTCTGAGTTTTCGGCAGCAATTGCGTCCACTCGTTGCGATTAAAAACGATCCAGTCTTCCGATGGCAATGCGGACCATTGCCCGGAGCGTTCGCCTCCCAAGCGGCTGGCATCGAGTGGGACGAGTTCGCCTTGGACTCCTTGCCGGGCTTCCGACGAGTTGCTCGGCACGAGGTAACGCGCTGTCAAATGCAACGTCAACGCATCGTTGGCACAATCCGGACGAGGAGACTGTGAGGACGGTGCGACAATCGGCTTGCCATCCGGAACTTGCAGCGTCTTCACCGCGTTTTGCAGCATCTCGATCACGCTCGCCGGACCAGCATGAGCAACGTGTCGCGAATCGAGCGCATCCCCATCAGCCTTGAACACATAGGCATGCACCGTGCCGATGGAGAGTTGCGACTGTCCCGATTTTTTCCGTTGGCCGTTAGCTCGATTCAATTCGGCGAACAATTCGCGATAGGCCTTTAGTTCAGCTGCTTCGGTGTCGGAGTTGGCTTGGAGGTAAGTGCCATCAACATAGACCGGAATGAAGTGCGAGTTGAGCAACTCGATGACTTTTTGGTTGGAGAGCGAACTCGCTCTCAAGGCTGCCGCACCGCCTCAGCAACGCTGCAGTGCAATGGCGTTGGCCCGTATCGTCGATCCGCTGTACGTGAACACAAACAGCGGTCGATTGTGCTTCTCCGCCAACCGCCGGGCTTTGACTAGGTCGCTCGCCCAGCCCACCTGATCCAACAACCGTTCATCCTTCGTTGGCTGCCAGTCTTGCACCCGCTGCTTGACCATGGCAGTGAATTGGTCGTCTTCTGCTCTGGCGACTCGATAAATCGTCGTGTTCAACGCAAGACATGCGATGGCGATTAAACATCGCGAAAGGGTTAGTAGGCTCATTCTTTGAAAGTCCTTTATTAGGATCGTTCCGCTTCAGCATTTCCACTGCGGTTTAATCGCAGCGACTCTTACATCGGCGTGGCTTGATGGATAGAATATACCTGTTGAGGATCCTGACAAGAAGCATCTTATTGTGCATCTTATTGTGCGCCTTATCGCATTTGAATCCCGACATTCTTTAAGGCAACAAGTGATTCGGACAATAAGTGAATGCTGCCCTCATTCCTTGGTAACTCGCATTTTTCGCTCGCGATGCATTCGAGAATCTACGACGCAAACGATTAACTGTGGAGAGCAAGCCGGTGACTGGAAAAATCATTGTACACGCTTTGGCGTACATCATTCTGCTCTGTCTTGTCCCGCACCGGCAGTCGCTGGCCGACGAATCACTTGTGGGCGCCAAGTCAAAAGAAGACCGCGATGCAATGTTCGCAGCCGAGGTCCGGCCGCTAATTGTGAAGTACTGCCTCGATTGTCATTCCACAAAAGAAATGAAGGGCGAATTGGATCTGCAGCGGTTCACTTCGTCCACGTTAGTGCGCAAGGACGTCAAACCTTGGCAGGCGATGATCCAACAGTTGGAGACTGGCGAGATGCCGCCGAAGGACAAGCCACAACCAACGGCGTCGCAACGAAAACTATTGCTCGACTGGACGCGGCAGTTTCTCGATGACGAAGCCCGCGCGCGTGCGGGCGATCCCGGCCGAGTACCGCTGCGGCGGCTCAGTAACACCGAGTACAACAATACAATTCGCGACTTGACCGGCGTCGATCTGCAACCGACGAGGGATTTCCCTGCGGACGGCGCGGCGGGCGAAGGTTTTACGAATGCGGCAGAGGCACTCTCCATGTCGCCGGCACTGATGGCAAAATATGTAAATGCCGCCAAGAAAATCGCGTCTCACGCCGTTCTGTTACCAGACGGTTTTCGATTTTCGCCGACACGGACTCGACGCGACTGGACCGATGAAAGCTTGGCGGAGTTGCGAAAGTTTTACTGGCAGTTCACTCGCGACGGTCGCTTGCCCCTACAGCCTTACATGTCAGCGTTGGTGCGTCATCGCGCGGACTTGCAAGCCGGCAAAGTGAAGTTGACTGAGATCGCGGACAGCGAAAAACTGAGTTCCAAATACTTGGAAACGCTGTGGCAGGCGATGAACGGCAAGGACAATTCCTACCCGCTGGATCGAGTTCGCCAGCACTGGCAACGCGCGGAGCCAAGTGACGTTGAGGCAATCGTTGCAGAAGTGACGGCGCTACGGGACCCGCTCTGGAACTCCGTACCAATTGGCAGCTACCGGTATGGCAACACAGTTCGAGCAGTTGCGAAGCAACCAACCGTCAACGCAACTCAGACGATCAAAGTGAGCGTACAACCGGCCCCCGGTCAAAGTGAAGTCGTGCTATATTTTGTAGCCAACGAGTTGAGTGCCACTGCTGGCGAAGGCCACATCGTTTTGCGTTCGCCGCGTTTCGTGGGAGACAAGCTACCAACTTTGCTCTTGCGAGACTACGAGCAATTCGGTCCGACTTTTGAACTCGATTACGCCAAGTTGTTTGCCCGCACGGAAGCATATCTTTCCGCGGCAGCCGAAGCGGCACACGACTCCAAACTAGCGTCGAAAGTTCTGGCCGCGAAGTACCAGTTGGACGAAACGTGGCTGCAACGTTGGATCGCCGTCGCGGATGTCAAACCCTTGACCACGACAACAAAGCCGGTCGAGGAACTCGGCAGAGTCGTGCCTGCAATGACCTTCCAATTGCTCGACGGCAAGACTCCTGCCAACCCTCAACGACCAGCAATCAACGGTTGGAAGCCGAAAGGGGCCGACCTTCCCATTCTTATTTCCAACTCTTCCGATAAGGCGGAGAACGTCCCAGGTCGCGTTTCACCTCACTCGATAACCGTACATCCAACACCGACGGAGTTTGTGGCGGTGGTTTGGAAGAGTCCGTTTGCAGGACGCGTCAGCGTATCGCTCAAAGTTTCCGATGCTCACGCAAACTGCGGAAACGGAGTGGCTTGGTGGCTGGAAAACAAATCGTCCACTCGAGCGGCCATCGTCGCCGAGGGAGCAGTCGATATCGGCAAGGAATCGAATGTTATCCGTCGAGAACTAGCGGTTTCGATCGGCGATCTTATCACTCTCGCTATCGACCCTCGGGACGCAAACCACAGCTGCGACCTGACGGAAATCTCGCTGAAGTTGACCGAAATTGGCAATAAAAAAACAAACAATGAAAAAACAAACACGGAAAAGGAACGTGTCTGGGATTTGGCGACTGATGTGGCCAACAACGTCCTCGCTGGTAATCCTCATGCCGATAGCCTCGGCAACAAAGATACTTGGAGTTTCGTTCAAGGACCGTCCAAATCCCGGCCGTTGAAGTCTGGCCCCGCAGTCGAAACTAATTCGCTGCTGACCCGCTGGCGAAAGGCCGCCTCCGATCCAGCGCAACGAAAAGTTGCCACCGAGCTCGCGAAGCAACTCCAGACTTTACTGACAACCGCACGTCCCGCCGATCCAAAGCAATCAGATGGCGTTCTCTATGACAGTCTGGCGTCGTACAGCGGTCCGCTACTGCAAGGCATCGATATCTCGCAACTGGCCAAGGCAGACCCAAAAGTCAAGTTCGGCTTGGCAACGGAGCAGTTCGGCAAACATCCGCTTGGCCGTCCTGTCGACGAAAACAATCTTGTTCAGACGATCGACAAGGTGATCGAAGTTCGATTGCCGGCCGAACTATTCCGCAACCGCGAATTCGTCGTTGAGGCGAATCTCGATGCCGATTCAACGACCCGCGTCGTACAATTGCAGGTGTTAACCACCCCGCCAAAACTCGGTATCCCGTTTGATGCAAAAACGCCTGTCGTGGCCGTGCCTGGCGGAGCCGGTCAGGAACAATTCTTGGCCGGGCTCGCTGAATTTCGGCGTCTTTTCCCGCCGAACATTTGTTATCCGCATGTCATCCCTCTCGATGAAGTCGTTTGCTTGAAGACCTTTCATCGCGAAGACGAACCGCTAGTTCGCCTGTTCCTCAACGAGCAGCAGACCCAACAGATCGACCGGCTCTGGAACGAACACAAGTTCATTTCGCATTATCCGGTGGTGGAGAATGAATACTTACCGTTGTTCATTGGTTTCGTCACACAGGATCAATCGAAACAGTTGTTAGATTATTTCGAGGGGCAACGCCCGGTGTTTCGCAAGCGCGCCGAAGACTTCAAACGCGATTTTGATGGTGCAGCACCTCAGCAATTGGAACAATTGATCGATTTTGCATCTCGTGTCTATCGCCGCCCGTTGTTGGCCGCCGAAGCAAGTGGCTTGAGAACACTTTACCAGTCGCAACGCGAAAACGATATCTCGCACGAAGACGCCTTTCACAGCGTTCTGGCTCGCGTCTTCATGTCGCCGTCGTTCTTACTTCATCTCGAGCAGCCGCCAAACGGAAAGTTGGCTCGACCAGTGAACGACTGGGAGCTTGCCAGTCGCCTGAGTTATTTCATCTGGGCTTCGCTGCCCGATGACGAGCTGCGTCAACTCGCTGCTGCCGGCCGACTGCATGAGCCCGAGATTCTCGCCGAGCAAACCCAGCGGATGCTAAAAGACGATCGCGTTCGCGCGCTGGCAATAGAATTCGGCACTCAATGGATTCACGTGCGAGGGTTCAGCGGGATGAAGGAAAAGAACGAGAATCTGTTTCCGACGTTTGACGCAAATCTTCGCCAAGCGATCTACGAAGAGTCGATCCTGTTCTTTCAGGATCTGTTTCAGAATCACCGCCCTGTCACGCACATTCTCGATGCCGACTACACATTCCTGAACGAAGCATTAGCCAAACATTACAACATACCTGGAGTAAGTGGCGAACAATGGCGGCGAGTCGATGGTGTCAAGAAACATGGCCGGGGAGGAATTCTGGGTTTGGCCAGCGTCCAGGCCAAGCAAGCAGGCGCGTCGCGGACGAGTCCAGTGCTGCGTGGTAATTGGGTCGTGGAAACTCTGCTCGGGGAAAAACTACCTCGGCCGCCGCTGAATGTTCCTCAGCTACCCGAACAGGAAACTGGCAACGACGGGCTCACCATGCGTCAGGTTGTAGAAAAGCATGTCAGTGCCTCGGAGTGCGCAATCTGCCATCAACGGATCGACCCGTTTGGTTTTGCGTTAGAGAAATATGACCCAATTGGCCGCTTGCGGGATAGGGACTTGAGTGGATTGCCACTTGATTCCCAAGCCAAGCTTCGCGACGGAAGTGAATTTGAAGGAATCGAAGGACTACGCAATTACTTGTTAACACAGAAAAAGGACACCATCGCGAGGCTGTTCTGTCGAAGG